>NZ_JBJDRJ010000002.1:0-204246 GCF_044987415.1 Microbacterium sp. ZW T5_45
GTGTCGGGGGCCGAGTCGTGGCGGGTGGCGACGCGGACACGGGGGCCGAGGCGATCCGCGCCGGACGCGGCGAGCGAGACCAGGGCGAAGAGCGCGAGAGTCAGCGCGATGTAGAGGATGTCGAGCACGAGACCCGATACAACTCCGCTTCACGCGGGGTTTCTGCGATCCTCACGCTTTGCCTACGGGGTGCGCGGTGGATGCATGCGGGATGCTCACGGACGACGGATGCTGCGCGTCGCAGGGGCCGTGAATGTCGGGACCGCTGAGCGTGCCGACGCGTGCCGGACGTGCCACTTGTCGGGAGGTTTTGCAGAGATGCCGGCGAACGAGGGCTATTCTCCCGACATCCGGTCTTTCTCCCGACAGACGGTGCGGATTCGTGACGAGAGTGAGGCGACGGTGTCGAGAAACGGTGAGGCGCGGCGCTGGCCCGTCGTGCTCGGGGTGCTCCTCGTGCCGGCGATCATCGCCGTCATCGCAGCCGTGCTGATCCTTCCGCAATTGTGGGTGGTCGCTGTGAACGATGCCTCCGCGCGCGAGGTCGAGACGAGCCTGAGAGATCTGCCGCTGCCCGAGGACACTGAGTTCATCGATTCGCTCTCCGTCGCGGCGAAGCTCAGCGGGAACGGCAATGGGATGCAGTACCTGGGCGCGTTGCTGATCCGCAGCGACCTGTCCCTCGAAGAGCTCGAGACGTTCTATGAGTCGCAGGCCGGCGAAGAGCTCTCGATGATCGGCGTGCATCCTTCTGGAGGTCTCGATGGCCTGCACCGAACGCCGGGATTCCTCGGGCAACCGGGTGAGCCCGGCACTTTCATCGTCTCTGCATGGGGCGATGGCCCGGGGTGGTTCTTCAGCGACGCCGACCTTCGCGGTCACTGATCCTGTCGGCGGAGCATCCGTCTTCGGACACCGCACGCTTGCCCGTGCACTTCGTCGGGTGGCTCGGCCGGGAAGCCCCGGAAACGGCGGTCTTTCACCCGACAAGCGGGAATCCGCCCGACAAACCGAACGGGGAGCCGCAGGGTCAGGGTCGACGGGTGCCCACCCGGCGGCGGCGGTCGTTGCCGCCCCGCAGGTCACGGTTGAGGCGGCGGTCGCCGTGGTACAGGATGCCGGCCCAGTCCACGTGACCCGGCTCCGCCGGAGCCGCCGCGACGCCGGCATCCGCCCGCTTCTTCCTCGGCGCGCGATCCGGCACGTACAGCCAGTTCAGCAGACCCAGCCACATGTCGACGAACGAGTCACGGATGCCGATGTAGTTCCAGATCGCGTAGAACGCGAGCGAGGCGTTGATCGCGGCGAACGCGGCATTGCCCCAGTTCTGCGCCATCACGTCGCGCCACAGCGTGTACAGCGAGAACGCCACGATCAGGTACGGCACGACCACGTACAGCCCGGGCGCCGCCGTGCGGTCTCGCACCTTCGGGGTTCGCACGAACGGGATCTTCTCGCCCGTGATCGCCTGCTGGATCGACTTCAGCACCCCGGCGAGGTTCACCGGCAGCAGGATGAGGTTGAAGCCGTAGATGCGGAAGATGTCGGTGAAGCGGTGCCCGCAGTAGCGCAGGTCGCTGCCCATCGCGAGGAAGTACGGCAGCGCCGCGAGGAACACGACGGGGGAGAGCAGCCTGCTGTCGTACGGATAGGCCAGCAGGAACAGCAGCCCGAAGCTCGCCCACGCGATCGACGCCATGTAGTTGACCCGCAGCCACACCTCGCGGAACGCGACCCGCTCGCGCAGGAACCGGCGCTGCCGCAGCTGGTCGCGCAGCTTCGGCAGGATGAGCAGCCCGCCGTTGGCCCAGCGTCGACGCTGCACGACGAGAGACCCGAAGTCGGGCGGCGTCGCCGAGTAGCTGAGCCGCTCGGGATAGTTCACGAGCGTCCAGCCGTGCGCACCGATGTCGATGCTCGATTCGGTGTCCTCGATGACCGTGCGGTCCTGGATGTAGGTGGCGATCTCGAAGCCGCCGACGGTCTCGAGCTGAACGATGTCCTCGAGCGCCGGCTTGCGGATCACGGCGTTCGCGCCGACCCAGAACGTCGCCCCGAAGTAGTTCATGCCCTGGTGCAGGATGTGCTGCAGATCGGTCGTCGCACCGGCGATCCGCTCGATGCGAGTGGGGGCTCCGCGGAACGAGGAGTACGGCGTCTGCGTCACTGCGACGCGCTCGTTGCCCGGCTCCTCGAGGAAGTACACCAGCCGCAGGCAGTAGTCGCGCAGCAGTAGTGAATCGGCGTCGAGGGTGAGCAGATACGGGCTGTCGGGGATGACGATATCGGCCTCGCCCCGCGATTCCGCACGGCGCAGCAGGGTACCGGCGGCGCTCTCCTCCAGACGCCAGGCCTTGCCCATGAGCCCGATGTAGGCGTTGAGGTTCATGGCCTTGTTCGCCTCGTGCGAGAGCGAGGCGTAGCGCTTGCGCTGGAACGCGCTTGCCGAGACGGTGAAGATCCGCTCCAGACGCAGGTGCAGCTCGAGCATCCGCTCGCGATCGGGGTGCGCGCCCTGATCGAGCGCTGCGCGCAGCGCGAGCAGGCTGAGGCGCAGTTCGGATGCGAGTCCCATCAGCACCTGGTCGATGAAGAACTCGTCGACGTGGTCGTCCATCGCCTCGGTCTCGGCCATGTGCTCGAGCCATTCGGCCGCGGCCTCGTAGTCGTCGGCGAGACGCGTGAGCAGAGCGGCGCCGAGTTCGGCGTCGAGGATGCCGGCATCCGTCGCCGTCTCGAAATCGATGCGGCTCGCGGTGAACCGCTCGCGCGGCTCGCGCATGTCCTCCTCGATCTGCGTGGGGAGGGCGAGGGTGGCATCGAGGCGTCGCCGGTCGTCGTCATCCGCGGGATCGGGCTTGTCGTCGACGAGCAGCACGATGCGCAGATCGGCGAACTCCTGGAGAGCGGCCGACCACAGCGTGCCGCGCACGACCGCCGGCTCCTCGGCGTACGACGGCACGAGCACGGTCACGCCGCCGGCGTGCTCGCGGAAGTGCCGGTCGAGCTCGGCGCGCGGCACGCGCTGGTGATCGCGGAAGCGGTACAGCGCGCCCTGCCGCGCGATCAGGTACATCAGGGCCGAGAACGTGAGGAACGAGACCACCACGAGGTAGCCGATCGCCTCCATCGTGAAGCGGAAGCCGCCCGGCTGCTCGATGAACTCGCGGATGATCGTCGTGACGACGTAGATCGCCCAGAACACGATCGTCGCGACGATGCCGAGTCGACCCCACGCGATCTTGGCGACGCTCGGTCGCGGGTGCACGATCGACATCGGCTCGGATCGACGCTCCGCACCCCACTGGCGACGGCGGGTGCGCGGCTGGTCGAGCACTTCGGCCACGACGGCTCCTCTCGGCGCCGATACGGGTCCACCGGCACCGGTAGAATATCGCCCGTTCACCCCATGCTCCGACCGTCGTCGACGGGACGCCGGGCCGGGGCATGCACGGGGAGCGGAGTCATGTCGAAGCGGTTCGCGAACCGTCACGTCTCGCCGTGGCGTCTCACATTGCTGATCGAGATCATCGGCGGACTCGTGTTCGCGGGCTTCGAGGGCTGGCGATGGTTCGAGAACGCGCAGTCCGTCACGTCGAAGCCGTGGTTCGCGGGATACGTCGATGTGACCGCGACGCCCGCCTACGCGTTCGAGGCCTCGAAGGAGGCGAGCGGCGAGAACGTCGTGCTGTCGTTCGTCGTCGCCGACCCCGACGAGGCCTGCACGCCGTCGTGGGGAGCGGCGTACAGCCTGACGGACGCCGAGACGGAGCTCGATCTCGACCGTCGGCTCGCGCGTCTCGTGCAGCAGGGCGGCGAGGCGATGGTCTCGTTCGGCGGCCAGGCGAACGACGAGCTCGCCGTGACCTGCGCCGATGACGAGCGTCTGCTCGACGCCTACCGCTCGGTGGTCGACCGCTACGACATCGACGCGATCGACCTCGACATCGAGGGCGACGCCCTGTCGGATGCCGCGGCGAACGAGCGGCGTGCCCGGGCGATCGCCGCGCTGCAGGCCGAGCGCACGGCATCCGGTCGACCGATCGCGGTCTGGCTGACCCTGCCCGTGGCTCCCACCGGGCTCACCGAGCAGGGCACCGACATCATCACGACCATGCTCGAAACGGGCGTCGAGCTGACCGGGGTGAACGTGATGACGATGAACTTCGGATCATCGCTCGATGACGGCGTCTCGATGGGCGCGGCATCCGTCTCGGCGCTGGAGGGCACGCAGCGTCAGCTCGGAGTGCTCTACCAACAGCAGGGCACCGACCTCACCGAAGCGACGCTGTGGAACAAGGTCGGGGTCACCCCGATGATCGGCCAGAACGACGTGCGCGACGAGGTCTTCGGCTTCGACGATGCCGAAGTCGTGAACGCGTTCGTGCAGGAGCACACTCTGGGCCGTGCCTCGATGTGGTCGCTCAACCGCGATGTGACCTGCGGTGCGAACGTGGTCGCTGTGCGCGAGGTCTCGGACTCGTGCAGCGGCATCGCGCAGGGTGACGAGCGGTTCGCCGAGGTGCTGGGGGCCGGCCTCGACGGCAGTCCGCTGTCGGGCGCGGGTGTGCCGACGACGTCCGAGCCGGTTCCGCTCGTGACCGACGACCCGGCGACCAGCCCGTACGCCATCTGGTCGGAGGACGCGTCGTACCGCGCCGAGACCCGGGTCGTCTGGCACGGCAACGTGTACGAGGCGAAGTGGTGGACGAAGGGCGATCTGCCCGACAACCCCGTGCTGCAGGAGTTCGAGACCCCGTGGCGCCTGATCGGCCCGGTGCTGCCGGGCGAGACCCCCGTGCCGGTGCCGACCGTGCCGGCGGGCACGTACCCCGACTGGTCGGGAGACGAGACCTACGACCGCGGGCAGCGCGTGCTGTTCGACGGCCTGCCCTACGAGGCGAAGTGGTGGACGCGCGGCGACAGCCCGCAGGCGTCGGAGACCGAGCCGGACTCCTCGCCCTGGCTCGCGCTGGATGCCGAGGACGTGCTCGCGGGGGAGTAGCCGGGGGGACACATTTGTCGGGTGATTTTACGAATGTCGGTCCAGAAAGCGTGTTCTCGCCCGACATTCGTAAAAGTCCCCGACAAAGTGCTCGACGGATGCCGGAACCGGGGCCCTCCGGTGAGCTCAGGGACCCAGCCGCGTGGTCGCTGAGCCCGCGGAAACATCGCTCATACCCGCCGCATCTCCGCAGCCAGCCGCGGGTTCGACGCGTCGAAGGCACGGGTGATGTCATCGCGCACCTCGCCGGTCTTGTTCTGACTCAGCTTCGCGCGGGCCTCGAACCTGTCGACGCCCATCCTCAGCCCGACCGTCCCCCTGGCGGCGCGCCGGGTGCCGGCCTCGTCCTCGCTGAGGCTGCGACCGTGCGCGCGATGCTGCTCGAAGTGGTCGGTGAGCCGCGACAGCATCGCGTAGTTCTCCTCCTCGCTCAGGATCTCCGGCGTGCCGTACAGGTGCGCGGTGACGTGATTCCAGGTGGGCACGAGCTCGCCCGGCGCGTACAGACTCGGCGAGACGTAGTCGTGCGGGCCCTGGATGATGACGAGGATCTCGTGCGCCCCCAGCTCGTGCAGCTGCTCGTCGGGGCGGCCGAAGTGGCTCGCGATGACGATGCCGTCGGCGTCCTCGTCGAGGAGCACCGGATAGTGCGAGGCGACGAGCCCTGTCGAGGCGGGGGAGACGAACGTCGCCCACGGGTTCTGCCGGATCAGGCGAGTGACCTCGGACGGGTCGGTCATCAGATAACGGGGCGTGTGGCGCATCGGTACTCCTCGGGGTGGATGGGTGGATGGCTTGTCGGGGTGGATGGGGGACCGGGGACGGCTCAGCGACGCAGCCGGCTGCGTACCGCGAGCCCGGCGAACACGATGACCGCGAGGCCGCCGGCGGCGGTGGTCCAGCTGATCGGCTCGTGCAGGAGAAGCGCCGCCCAGGCGATCGTGAGCACCGGCTGCACGAGCTGGATCTGGCTCACCTGCGCCATCGGGCCGATCGCGAGGCCGCGGTACCAGGCGAAGAATCCGAGGAACATGCTCACCGCGGCGAGATAGGCGAAGGCCAGCCACTGCCCAGCGGTCGCCGACGGTGGTTCGACGACGACGGATGCCGCCGTGAGCACGAGCATCACGGGGAAGGCGACGATCAGCGCCCACGAGATCGTCTGCCAGGCCCCGAACTCGCGCGCCAGCATCCCGCCCTCGGCGTAGCCGACGGCCGCGGCGATCACCGCGCCGAACAACATCAGGTCCGTCCAGTGGAGCCCGATCGACCCGCCCTGCATCGCAGCGAAGGCGACGGCCGCCGCCGCGCCGAGCACAGCGAAGATCCAGAACGCCCGCGACGGCCGTTCGCCGGTGCGCAGCACGACGACCACCGCGGTGGTGGCGGGGAGCAGGCCGATCACGACGGCGCTGTGGCCGGCGGGGGCTGTCGTCAGTGCGAACGAGGTGAGCAGAGGAAAGCCCGCGACGACGCCGGCCGCGACGACGGCGAGGCGGCCGACCTGGCGGCGCGTCGGACGCCGCTGTCGGGTGGCGATCAGCGCGATGGCCGCGAGCGCGGCGGCCACGACCGCGCGTCCGGCGCCGATGAAGAGCGGAGACAGCCCCTCGACCGCGATGCGGGTCAACGGCACCGTGAACGAGAACGCGACGATGCCGACCAGGCCCCAGGCGAGTCCGGAGCGAGTGGATAGCGGCTTCGCGAAAGTGAGAGTAGCGCTACTATGTTGACTCATGAATCAGGATAGCACTGCGCGGATCGTCGCCGGGCTCACGACGTGGATCGCCGCAGCGCCGCCGGGTGCCAGGGTGCCGTCGACGCGGACGATCAGCGCACAGTACGGTGCGAGCCCGGTCACGGTACAGAAGGCGATGCGCCGTCTCGGCGCCCTCGGTCTGGTCGAGTCGCGTCCGGGCGTCGGCACCTTCGTGCGGGCAGTGCGCAGCATCCGTCCCGCCGATCACGGTTGGCAGGCGTCCGCGCTGGGAGCGCCGCCGAACCGCACGTCGGCGCTCTCGTCGACGCAGCGCGCGGTGTCTCCCGACGCGATCGGGCTGCACTCGGGCTATCCGGCGGTCGAGCTGCTGCCGGAACGCCTCATCCGGCAGGCGCTGGCGCGTGCGGCGCGAACGGATGCGGCGGTCACGAGGGCTCCGGCGGCGGGGCTGCCCGACCTGCAGGCGTGGTTCGCTGCAGAGCTCGCGGCAGCGGCGCCGGCCGGGGTGACATCGGCGACCGCACGCGACACCCTGGTCATCGCCGGCAGCCAGAGCGGCCTGAGCTCGATCTTCCGCGCGGTGGTCGGTCCCGGCAGACCGCTGCTGATCGAATCGCCGACGTACTGGGGTGCGATGCTCGCCGCCGAACAGGCGGGAGTGGTGCTCGTGCCGGTGGCGTCGGGTTCGCAGGGGCCGGATCCCGACGATGTGGAGCGCGCGTTCGCCGAGAGCGGGGCTCGCGCGTTCTACGCGCAGCCGAACTTCGCGAACCCGACCGGTGGTCAGTGGCCGCAGGCGACCTCGCAGGCCGTGCTCGAGACCGTGCGTCGGCACGGGGCGTTCCTCATCGAGGACGACTGGGCGCACGACCTCGGGATCGACGCGGACTCACAGCCGATCGCCCCGTTCGACGACGACGGCCATGTGATCTATCTGCGTTCGCTGACCAAGAGCGTCTCGCCGGCGCTGCGGGTCGCAGCGCTCGTGGCGCGAGGCCCGGCGCGCGAGCGCATCCTGGGCGACCGGGCCGCCGAGTCGATGTACGTCAGCGGCCTGCTGCAGGCGGCCGCCCTCGACGTGGTGACCCAGCCGGGGTGGCGCACGCATCTCCGGGCGGTTCGGGAACAGCTGCGTGCCCGACGGGATCTGCTGCTCGCCGCGGTCGAGGAGCATGCTCCTCAGGCGTTCATCGGTGGCCGCCCGCGCGGTGGTCTGAACCTCTGGGCGCGGCTGCCGGAGGGCACCGACGTCGCGCGCGTCGTGCGTGATTGCGAGTCGCGCGGAGTGATCGTCGCACCCGGCACCGAGTGGTTCCCCGCCGAGCCATCAGGACCGTTCGTGCGGCTCAACTACGCGAGCGCCGACCCGTCGCGGTTCACCGAGGCCGCCGGCATCCTGGGCGGGGTGCTCGGCGAGTCATGACTCTGAGTCCGGGCCCTTCGGCAGGCTCAAGGACCCAGTCCGGGAGACCCGAACCGATGGGTCACTCCGCGGGCGGCCCCTCCGGACGGTGCGCGCGACGACCCGACACCACGACAGGGCGACCGGCGCGCTCCTGACCGGGCAGCGGACGGGAGCGGCGACCGTAGATGAGCTCCGACGAGTCGAGCAGCCACGGCACCAGCGTGATCGTCACGCCGTGCACGAGCATGAGCTGGTTGGCGATGCGCCGCGAGCGACGGTTGTGCAGGAACGTCTCCCACCAGTGCCCCACGATGTACTGCGGCAGGTAGACCGTCACGACCGATGAGCCGTGCTTCTCGCGGTACTTCTTGATGAACTGCGTGATCGGCTGCGCGAACGAGCGGTACGGCGACTCGACGATCATCAGCGGGATCGGCATGAGGTGGTCGGCCCAGTCCTTCTGCAGCTGAGCGGTCTCCTCAGGCGACACCGACACGTGGACGGCCAGCGTCTTGCCGTGCTTCGCGGCGACCGCGTAGTCGATGGCCTTGACCACCGGCTTCTGCAGACGGTTCACGAGTACGATCGCCACGTCCCCGGACGCTCCGAACTTCGTCGTGTCGTCGATCGCGATCTCGTGCTCGACATCGCGGTAATACCGCTTGACCCCCATCATGAGGAACGCGAGCACGGGGATCGCGAAGAACACCAGGTAGGCGCCGTGCGTGAACTTGGTGATGGTCACGATCACGAGCACCAGCACGGTGAGGGTCGCGCCCGCGGAGTTGATGATCAGCCCGACCCTCGCGGATCGGCGATCGGATGCTGAGGCGCCATCGATCCCTGATCCCGCCGTCTCCTCTGCCGGACCGCGCAGCACCCGGCGCCAGTGCCGTACCATGCCGATCTGGCCGAGCGAGAACGACACGAACACGCCGATGATGTACAGCTGGATCAGCGTCGTGAGCCGGGCCTGGAACACCACGAGCACGATGATCGCCGCGATGCCCAGCACGATCATGCCGTTCGAGAACACGAGACGGTCGCCGCGGGTGTTCAGCGACTTCGGGGCGTAGCCGTCGCGCGCCAGCACCGAGCCCAGCAGCGGGAAGCCGTTGAACGCCGTGTTCGCGGCCAGGAGCAGCACGCAGGCCGTCGCCGCCTGCACGATGAAGAACAGGATGCTGCCGCCTCCGAACGTCGCCGAGGCGATCTGCGCCATCAGGCTGGGCTGCGGGTTCGAGCAGTCGAAGCCGACCAGGTCGCAGGGGTTCTCGGCGTAATGGACTCCCGAGATCAGGGCGAGCGCGGTGAGGCCGGCGAACAGGCATGCAGCGATCGACCCCATCAGCACCAGCGTGGTCTGCGCGTTGCGGATCTTCGGCGTGCGGAAGGCGGGCACGCCGTTCGACACGGCCTCGACTCCCGTCAGTGCGGAGCATCCGCTCGAGAACGCCCGCAGGATCAGCAGGATCACGGCGGCCTGGCTCAGGTTCTCGGCGTGCACCGAGAACTCGGCGCTCTCTGCGATCGGGGCGTCGCCGAGTGCGGTGCGCACGAGACCGGTCACGATCATGAAGCCCACGGACCCGATGAACAGGTAGGTCGGGATCGCGAACACCAGCGACGCCTCGCGCACTCCGCGCAGGTTCACGATGATGATGAGGATCACGAAGCCGACCGCGAGCTCGACGCGCAGCGGGTCGAGACCGGGCACGGCCGAGATGATGTTGTCGACGCCGGATGCCACCGACACCGCGACCGTGAGCACGTAGTCGACCAGAAGAGCGGCCGCGACGACGACGCCGGGGATCTCGCCGAGGTTCTTCGACGCGACCTCGTAGTCGCCGCCTCCGGAGGGGTATGCCTTGATGAGCTGTCGGTAGCTCAGCACGACCACGATGAGCAGCACGACGACCGCTGCTGCGACGAGCGGGGTGAAGGAGAGGAAGGTCAGACCGCCGATGAGCAGGATCATCACGAGCTCTTGCGGCGCGTAGGCGACGGAGCTCAGCGCATCGGACGCGAAGATCGGCAGCGCCATCTTCTTGGGCAGCAGCTGATCGTCGACCTGCTCGCTCGTCAGCGGGTCGCCGATGAGGATGCGCTTGGCGAGCGGGGGAGCGTCCGTGTTCTCGCGGGTTTCATCTGACACGTCCCGCGACACTACGCCCGCTCGCGCCATCCTCACAAGATCCTCACGGAATCCCTACGGCCGGGTGAGGGTTCCTCACGGAATCCTCACGTCCCGTCAGGTCTCATCCGTGCGGTGCGGGCGGGGCATGTACCACTCGGTGAAGGCGGTCGCCCTGCCGTCGGCGGCCAGGCGGACGATCCAGAGATTCAGGTAGTCGCGCTCTGCGGGATACGTCGTGCGGCCCTCGATCGCGATGAACTCGGCATCCTCGCGGACGATCCACCAGTCGAACGACCAGGTCCCCGGGGTGTCGAGGTCCTCGAGCCAGCCGTCGACGATCGCCTCGCGCCCGACCCTCGGATCGGCATCCGGGCTGGTCAGATAGATGGCGTCGTCGGTGAAGAGCGCGCCGATGCGCGCCGGGTCGTTGGTGCGCCACGCCTGGATGTACGCCTGGGTCCACTTCTCGCCGGGTGTCGTCATGGCGTCCGTTCTAGACCGCGTGTCCGAACCGGTCAAGCCCCGCTCTCATCGATGACGCACAGCCATTCCCGATCACGTTCGCGTAACGTCGGAGCCATGACCACGGTTTCCGTCGATGAGAGCGCGATCAGCGAGGCGAAGGAGCTCCGCGATCAGTTCCAGCGCTTCCTCCGCGAATACGAGTTCGGCATGCGCGAGGTCGAGACGAAGATCTCGATCCTGCGCGACGAGTTCACGCACGACCACGCGTACAACCCGATCGAGCACGTGAAGAGCCGGGTGAAGTCGCCGGACAGCATCGTCGAGAAGATCGCGCGCAAGGGCATCGACGAGCCCGACTTCGACCGCATCCGCGAGGAGATCACCGACATCGCGGGCGTTCGCGTCACCTGCAGCTTCGTCGCCGACGTCTACCGACTGTTCGATCTGCTGACCGCGCAGGACGACATCACCGTGCGGATCGTCAAGGACTACATCAAGAACCCCAAGCCGAACGGATACAAGAGCCTGCACGCGATCATCGAGGTTCCGGTGTTCCTGTCGACCGGCGCCCTGTCGGTGCCGGTCGAGGTGCAGTTCCGCACGATAGCGATGGACTTCTGGGCGAGCCTCGAGCACAAGATCTACTACAAGTTCTCGAACCAGGTGCCCTCGCACCTGGTCGACAGCCTGACCGATGCGGCCGAGGCCGCCGCCGAGCTCGACAGCCGCATGGAGCGCCTGCACCGGGAGGCGCACGGAGTGCCGAAGAGGCAGCTCGCGCCTCCGCCTCCGCCCGTCGTGGTCTAGCCGGCGGGGTCCGGTCGTTGAGCGACACTTCGACTCGCTGGCGCTCGCTCAGTGCGGGTCTCCGGGAGACGGAACGCGCGCCGGCCGACCGACTCAGCCGAGGAACTCCCGCGCGGCCGCCGACATCGCCGTGACCCCGACCTCGAGAGTCGGGTGGATCTCGGGGGCGTAGTACGGCGAGTGGTTGGTGGGGATGTCCTCGGCCTGCCGTCCCGCTGCAGCCGCCTCGGCGAAGCGCACCGGGTCGGCACCGCCGAAGAACCAGAACACCAGGGGCGCTCCGGCGTCGCGGGCGAACCACGACACGTCCTCACTGCCGGTGAACATGCCGGGGTCGATGACCGACGTCTCCCCGAGCACCCGCTGCAGCGCCGAGGTCACCCGCGCCGTGGCCTCCGCATCGTTGACGGTCGGAGGGAGCCGGTGATCCGTGCGGATCTCGGGTTCGCGCTCGGCGCCCGATGCCGTCGCCTCGGCGCGGACGATGCGCTCCACGCTCGCGAGCACCTTCTCCCGGGTCTCGTCGTCGGGGTAGCGCAGGCTGAGCTCGAGCTTCGCCTCGGCGGGGATGATGTTGTTCTTGAGTCCGGCATGGATCGAGCCGACGGTCACGACGGCGACGCCCTGCGGATCGATCTCGCGCGAGGCGATGGTCTGCAGGCGCATGACGGTGGCCGCGGCCATCACGACCGGGTCGATCGTCGCGTGCGGGCGCGATCCGTGGCCGCCCCGCCCGTGCAGGGTGACGGTGAGGCCGTCGGATGCCGCCATCTGCGTGCCGCTGCGCACGCCGATGATCCCTGCGGGAAGCGGGGTGACGTGCTGGCCGAGCACCACATCGGGCTTCGGCGCGAGGTCGAGAAGGCCGTCGTCGAGCATCGCCCTGGCTCCGGCGCCGTACTCCTCGGCGGGCTGGATGAGCACGACGAGCGTGCCCGCCCACTCCGCACGCTCGGAAACGAGCTTCTCGACCGCACCGATCATCGCGGTCACGTGCATGTCGTGGCCGCAGGCGTGCATGACCGGCACCTTCGTGCCCGCCGGGTCGATCCCGGTGGCGGTGCTCGCGTAGGCGAGTCCGGTCTGCTCCTCGACGGGCAGCGCGTCCATGTCGGCGCGCACCCAGACGACAGGGCCGTCGCCGTTGCGCAGGATGCCGACCACGCCGGTGACTCCGACGCCCTCGCGCACCTCGAGTCCGAGATCGCGCAGATGGCCGGCGGCGATCGCCGCGGTGCGCGTCTCCTGGAACGACAGCTCCGGATGCTGGTGCAGGTCGATGTACAGCGCTTCGAGGTCGATCGTCATGGCCCCGAGCCTAGCCCGGTGGGTCGCTGAGCTTGTCGAGGCGTCCTGGCCGGCCCATTCGACAAGCTCAGGGACCCAAGACATCGGTAGGTTCAGGGCTCGCAGCGGGGACCTTTCGGCACGCTCGGGACCCGGACTGACGGCATCCGGATGACGTCAGGTGACCCCGCATTACACCGACGGCCCTCTCTCCTCGCGGGTGTCCTAGCGTGAGGATATGACTGCAGAGCCCCGCGTATACGTGATCCACGAGAACGCCGAATGGTTCCCGCCGTTCGCCGCCGCGTTCGAGGCCGAGGGCGTTCCCGCCCAGGAATGGCTGCTCACCGAGGGGTCGATCGACCTCAACGCCGAACCGCCGGCCGGCGTGTTCTGGTCGCGCCTCAGCGCTTCGGCGCACACGCGCGATCACGCGCACTCGAAGGAGTACGGCCGTGCTGTGCTGCGCTGGCTCGAGGCCGCGGGGCGCACGGTCGTCAACGGCAGCTCCGTGCTCGAGCTCGAGGTCAGCAAGGCTGCACAGCATGCGGCGCTGCAGCGTGCGGGGATCGACGTGGCCCGCACGATCGCCGTGTTCGGCACCGACGCGCTCAAGGAGCGCGCTCGTGAGTTCACCGCGCCGTTCATCAGCAAGCACAACCAGGGCGGCAAGGGTCTCGGCGTGCGCCGCCACGATAGCCACGAGGAGTTCGACGCCTGGGTCGACGGCCCCGAGTTCGAGCCCTCGCCCGACGGCATCACCCTGCTGCAGGAGAACCTCTTCGCCGCGGCGCCGTTCGTCACCCGCGTCGAGTTCGCCGGCGGCGAGTTCGTCTACGCCGTGCGCGTCGACACGAGCGCCGGCAGCTTCGAGCTCTGCCCGGCCGAGGCCTGCGCGCTGCCCGGAGCCGACGGCGTCGAGCCCGAGCCGCTGTTCCGCATCCGCGAGGAGATCACGGCGCAGCATCCGCTGGTCCAGCAGTACCGCGCGTTCCTGAAGGACGCCGGGATCGAGATCGCCGGCATCGAGTTCATCGAGACGGTCGACGGACGCTTCGTCACCTATGACGTGAACACGAACACGAACTACAACCCCGATGTCGAGGCCGGAGCCGAGGTCTCGGGTCCCCGCACCATCGCGCAGCACCTCGGCGGGCTGCTTGCCCGTGAAGCCGAGCCCGTGGCGGTCTGACCGCGCACGTCAGACGGAAGGAGGGCCTCGGGAACATCGGTTCCCGAGGCCCTCCTTCGTCTGTCGCGAGCGAAGGGTGAGAACGTCGGGCGCGTTTCGTCTCGCGGAGACCCGCACTGAGCGAGCGCCAGCGAGTCGAAGTGTCGCTCAGCGACCGGGGGTGCGTTTCGTCTCGCTCCGCTCGCTCAACGACCGTGGGGGCTCGACGATCGGGGAGCGAGCGGCAGACGTGACCTACCGCCCGCTCCCGGCTATCACGCCCTCCTTGACGTAGCGCTGTGCGGCGAGCACCAGTACCAGTGCGGGAAGGCTGGCCACGAGGGACGCTCCCATGGTCGCCGCCCAGGTGTTCATGTTGGAGTTGGCCAGCGAGTAGATCAGCACGGTCACGGGGTACATGTCGCGCTGGGTCACGAGCGTGAGCCCGAAGAGCAGGTCGCCCCAGGCGAACAGGAACGTGAAGACGCCCGCGGTGATGATCGCGTTCCGCGACAGCGGCACGACGATGCGCCAGAGCGACCCGATCGGGCCGAGTCCGTCGAGCGTCGAGGCCTCGATCACCTCGGTGTCGAGCCGGAGCATGAACGACCGCAGCAGGATGATGGCGAAGGGGATGCCGGCTGTGGCGTTCGCCAGGATCAGACCGATGTAGCTGTTGAGCGCGCCCCAGGTGTTGAACATCGCGTAGAACGAGTTCGCCAGCACGATGCTGGGGATCATCTGCGCGAGCAGCAGGATGATGAGTCCCAGGCTCACGGCCCGCGAGCGCAGCCGGCTCAGCGAGTACGCGGCGGGCACGGCGACGATGAGCGTCAGCAGCACCGACCCGATCGCGGTGATGATGCTCACGCGGAGTCCGTCGAGCCCCCCGTCGGCGAAGGCCTGCTCGTAGCCGCCGAGCGACGGCGCCGGCGGGATCCATGCGGTGTCCGTCGAGTTCGCCTCGGGCTGGAGGGACGCCGACAGCATCCAGTACACGGGGAAGAGGTAGACGATGAGGATCGCGACGGTGAGCGCGGTCCAGAACCAGCCGCGCGAGCGGCGTGCGGGGGTGGGACTCATCGCTCGGCACGCTCCTGACGGGCCGACAGCCACGTGTAGACCACCGCGAAGCCGAGGCTGATGACGAGCAGCAACATCCCGTAGGCGCCGGCGTGCCCGAACTCGAACAGCTGGAACGCCGATCGGTACGAGAGCACGCCGAGGGTCATGGTGCTGTTCGCCGGGCCGCCCTGGGTGAGGGCGAGCACGAGGTCGACGATGAGCAGGTTGTAGACCACGCTCATGACCACGAGCACCGAGATCACCGGCCAGATGCTGGGGATGATGATGTGCCACAGACGCTTGCCCGCACCGGCTCCGTCGAGTTCGGCGGCCTCGAGGTGCTCGACCGGCACCTGCTTGAGAGCGGCGGCGAGGATCGTCGACCAGTAGGGCAGGCTCGCCCACACGGCGACGATGATGACGCAGGCGAGGGCGGTCGTCGGATCGGCGAGCCAGGCGTTGGTCGGCAGACCGAGGGTGCGGAAGATGTCGTTGATCGCGCCGTCGCCGGCGAGCAGCGACTTCCAGATGGTGGCGACGACGACGGCGGGCAGCAGCCACGGGATGAGGATCAGCGCGGGCAGCCAGCGGCTGCCGGGGAAGCGACGGGTGAACAGCAGCGCGAGTCCGAGACCGATGATCAGCTCGGAGCTCACCGCGACGACCGTGATGACGAGGGTGTTGACGACGGCGATGCCGGTGGCGTCGGCGGCGAAGATGTCGGCGAAGTTCTGGAAGCCGACGAACGGGGCCTCGCCGGTGATGAAGGTCCCGGTGGTGAAGTCGGTCGTGCTCATGAACACGCCGTACCCCAGCGGGAAGAGGAAGAAGACGGCGAAGAACAGGATGGCGGGGACGAGGAACGCCCACAGCTCGAGGTTCCGTCGTCGCACCAGGGTCAGGCCGAAGCGGCCGGAGACGGGTGTCTCCGGCCGCTTCGGCGCCGTCGCGACTGCGGTCATCAGCCCTGCGCGGCCTTGGACAGCGCCTCCTCGGCGCTCACTCCGTTGACGGTCGCGTTCTGCAGCGCGTCGACGTACTGCGCCTGCAGCGAGTTCCACTCGGTGCCCAGCTCGGCCGGGTTGAAGGCGTTCTCGACCGGGGCGACGAACGCCTCGGCGGCCGGGACCTGCTCGACGAAGGCATCCTGCGCCGAGGTGAGAGCCGGCACATAGCCGCCCTGCACGGCGGTGTCGACCTGGTTCTCCTCAGAGGCGCGGCACTCGATCAGCGCGGCAGCGGCCTGCTCGCGCTTCTTGTCGCTCTGAACCGGCACGGTGTAGGCGTAGCCGAGGAGGCCGACGCTCGCCTTGTCGGCGCTGGTGGCTGCGGGCACGGAGAACGTGCCGTAGTCGAAGTCGATGCTCGAGTCGACGAGGTTCCACGGGCCCGAGACCACGATGGCCGCCTTGCCCGATGTCCACTGGTCGGTGACGTCCCAGCCCCAGTTGACGAACTCCTTCGAGAGGCTGCCGTCGGCGACGAGGGTCTTGTACAGGTCGACCGCCGCCACGGCGCCGTCGCTGGTGAGGTCGGCCGGGTCGCCGCCCGCGCTCAGCAGGAAGGGCAGGAAGTACGACGAGGTCGAGCCGTCGCCGGCGATGCCGGAGAGCGCGATGCCGTAGTGGTCGGCGGTCGTGGTGGCCTTGGCTGCCGCGATCAGTTCGTCGAACGTGGTCGGCAGCTCGGTGATGCCCGCTTCTTCGAAGTAGGCCTTGTTGTAGAAGACCGAGTAGTCCTCGACCTGCACCGGCAGACCGTACTGCGTGCCGTCATAGGCGCCGAGGTCGGCGACCGAGTCGGCGAGGCCGTCGGTGCTGAGACCGAGCTCCTCGACGTCGGCGAGCACGCCCTGCGCGGCCAGGGTCGGCAGCTGGGTGTCGGTGCTGACCAGGGCGATGTCGGGCAGCGACTTCGAGCTCGCGGCCTGCAGCAGGCTGGTGCTGTAGTCGTTCGAGATGGTCTGCGCGTCGATCGTGATGCCGAGGTCGGCCGCGCACTTCTCGAAGTACTCCTTCTGCAGCGTCTGGTACGGGTCGAAGTCGATGCTGCTCCACGCCGTGAGCTCGAGGCCGTCGAAGTCGGTGTCGTCGCCGGAGGTGCTGGCCGGGGTGCTGGAGCCGGCGCAGCCGGTGAAGAGGACGACGGTCGCGAGTCCGGCGGCAGCCGACAGCGCGACGCGTGCAGTGCGCGTGCGAGTGATGCTCATGAGAGGGCGGGTCCTTAGCTCGACCGGGGGTGCCGATCGTCGGGAGAAGGGACGGCGGGATGCCGTGGCACGAGTCTCGTGCACGCGTGTGTCGGTCATGTGACGGGCGGAAACACGACGACACACGGGGTGAAACACAGCGAAATGTTCGGACGCACGGGGTCACGTCCCCCTGCCGGGGACCCGGTGTGCCCGGCAGCGATGATGGATCAGAAGTGCGTCGCGGATGCCGTCGCTGGAGGCGCTTTTGATCCACCATGTCCTGATAGCGGACGGTGCCCGGTCCCTGAGCGACACGGCGCGAGACGAAGGGCGCCCTCGGGCGGAGTCAGCGCCGCCGCGCCCCCGCGGGGTGGTCGGCACCGAGACGATCCGCGCCGTCGGTGCGCAGGCGCGACCGCAGCGTTCCCGTCGGCCGCGGGCCCCCGAACAGCCCCCGCTCGGCCAGCCTCGGCGCGAGCAGCTCGGTGAAGTCGTCGAGCGTCCCTGGCGACACGAACTGGTGCAGCAGGAAGCCGTCGACCCCCGACTCGTCCACGAAGGCCTCGATGTTCGCGGCGACCTCGTCAGGAGTCCCGATGAACCGGTCATCGGCGAAGGCCGTCACCGAGGCGAAGCGACGCCGCACGTCTCCGGCGGTGAGCGGTGGAGCATCCGCACTCGTCTCCTTCGTCTGCGTGTGCGTCGTGGTCTGCTTCGCGATCGGCTCGTCGTCGGAGTAACGGCTGAAGTCGATGCCGCTCCAGCCGGCGTACGCCGCGAGCTGAGCATCCGCGTTGTAGTGCGACTGATACCCGTCGAGCTTCTCCTGCACCTCGACGCGGGTACGCGCGAGCACCGGATTCATGCCCACGACCGCACGGATCTGCTCGGGGTCGCGCCCGAGCTCGGCCGCGCGGGCACGGATGCCGGCCAGACCCGCGCGGATCGCCTGCGGGTCCGAGTCGCCGACGAAGATCAGCTCGGCGTGCCGGGCGGCGAACTCCCGACCCCGCGGCGACCACCCCGCCTGGATCAAGTACGGCGTGCGCTGCGGCGACGGGATGCTCAGGTGCGGGCCGGCCACCCGGAGGTGCTCGCCCTCGTGGTCGATCCGGTGCACCTTCGCCGGGTCCGCGAAGAGTGGACGCGTGCGGCTGCCGACGAACGCGTCGTCGTCCCAGCTGCGCTCCCACAGGTCGTAGACGACCTCGAGGAACTCGTCTGCTCGGTCGTAGCGGCTGTCGTGAGCGAGCACATCGAGGCCGAAGTTCGCGGCGGCGCCCGGCAGATACGAGGTGACGATGTTCCACGCGATGCGACCGTCGGTGAGATGGTCGAGCGTGCTGAAGCGCCGGGCGTGCGCGAACGGATGCTCGTACGTCGTCGACACGGTCGCACCGAACGCGATGCGCTCTGTCACGGCGGCGAGCGCGGGAATGTGCAGCAGCGGGTCGTGCGCCGGCAGCTCGACGCCCCACTCCACCGCGGTCGCGGCCCCGCCGCGATAGGTGTCGTACATGCCGAGCACGTCGCCGAAGAAGAACAGGTCGAAGCCCGCCTCCTCGGCGCGGCGCCCGAGGTCGAGCCAGTACCGCAGAGAGGTCGCGCCGAGCCGCTCGTCGGCGGGGTGCGTCCACAGGCTCACGGCTCCCGAGCCGTTGCCGACGCAGGCCTGCTCGTAGAGTCCGAAGAAGAGCGGATGCCGTTCGCTCATGCTGCTGCTCCGTTCACGGCCGGCGCGGTCCACAGCGCGCGTCCGTCGACGATGGTCGTGAGCGCGGCCGGTGCGCTCTCGACCACCTCGGCCAGCGCATCGTCCGGAGCCACGGATGCCGTGTCGAACACGGCGATGTCGGCCCGGGATCCGATCGTGAGGGCACCGGTGGGCGTGGGGCCGTCGGCCAGCCCCAGAGCGCGGGCCCCTCCGGCCGTCGCCGCATGCAGCAGGCGAGCGTGGAGGTCGGCATCCGTGTATCCCTGCGCGATCGCGAGCCGGTGCAGTTCGGCGACGTCGTCGAGCACTCGCAGCGACGGCGACGACGACAGCGAGTCGGTGCCGACGCCGATCGGGTTGCGTTCGCGCAGATACGCGGCGATGGGCGGCGCATCGAGTCCGATCACCTCGTTCGAGCGGGGGCACAGTGCGACCGAGACGCCGCGGGCGCGCAGCAGCGCGCGATCGTCGGCGTCGACGTAGATGCCGTGTGCGAGGTGCGAGTGCGGGGTCAGCACGCCGACCGTGTCGAGATAGGGGACCACGCCGTGACCCGAGCCGCCGCCCGCGAGCAGCTGCATGTCGGAATGGCCGAGCCCGCGCCAGCGCTCGGCCAATGGTCCGGTGCCGAAGCGGGCGAACTCGTCTTCGGAAGCCGACTCCGCCGCGTGGATGTGCAGGCGCAGGCCGTGCTGCTCGGCGAGCCGCTGCAGCTCGCGGAAGACGTCGGTATCGAGTGAATAGATCGCGTGGGGTGAGAGACCGGTCACTGGTGGCGAGGGCAGCGCCTCGAGCTGGGCGAGCACTCGCTGCGGACCCTCCTGCTGCCAGGCGGAGCGCTTCCATCCGAAGACCTCCCAGAAGACGACGCCGTGCAGGCCGGCGTCGTGCACGGCATGGCCGGCCTCGGGATCCGTGACGATCTCGGCGACCGCAGTGGTGCCCGACTCGATCGACTGCCGCACGCCCTCTGCTGCGGAGGCCGCCCAGTCGTGCTCGACGCGGTAGCCCTTCTCGAACGCGAGCGCCCAGGTCTCGAAGCTGGGGTACGAACCACGGCCGACCTCGGCCATGTCGGTGTACTGCAGATGTGTGTGGGCGTTCACGAGCCCTGGTGCGAGTGTGCCGTCCCACTCGTGGCGTTCCACGACGGCGTCGCCGAGATCGGCCGAGACGGCGTCGTGCGTGCCGACGGCGATGATGCGTCCGTCCTGCACGGCGACCGCGCCGTCGGCGATCGGCGGAGACGCGACGGGAAGCACCGTACGGGCACGGTGGAGGGTGATGCGGCTCATGCGGTTCTCTCGGGTCGGAGTGTTCGGTGTGAAGGATTTACCCGGGTAAATCGGGAGCGGATGCCGTGCCGGCGGCGATGTCGCGCGGACGCCATGAGCTCAGGTAGGCGAGTTGAGCCGTGGAGACGGCATCCGTCCCGCCGCCGAACGCGCCCAGCGCGAGGGCGGCGACGCGATCGTCGGCCTCGCGCGGCAGGACATGGACGGCCGGCGTGAGCGTGCCGCGGGCAGCGAGCAGGTGATCGACGGCCGAGAGCTGCACCCCGAACGACAGATCCATGACCTGGATGGGGTTGCCTTCGGCAGCGCTCACGTTGATGCAGTGGCCGTCGTCGAGCACGCGGATGCTGCGGCCGTTCGGCAGCCGCAGCGTCGAGAGTGCGCCGGCGCGGAAGGTCTCGACGGCGCCGGCCTCGAGCGCCGCGAGCAGCGAGATCTCCTGGAACGCCCCGCCGCCGACCGCGACAGCTGCGCCGTCGGGAAGGCGCTCGAGTTGCTCGACCGCGACGGTGTGCGCGATGCCGGTCGTCGAGATGAGCACGTCGGCGTGCGCGGCGGCATCCGACAGCGGCTCGACCGCGTACCCGGCGAACGCGGCCTGCAGGGCTGCGACGGGATCCACTTCGCTGACCGTGACGCGGGCGCCAAGAGCGGACGCGTGCCGTGCGACCCCGCTGCCGACCCGGCCGTAGCCGGCGACCACGACGTCGGTGCCGGCCCAGGGCTCGTCGAGCAGGTCGGCGACGGCGAGGACGACCGACTGGCCGGTGCCGTGCGCGTTGTCGAACAGCGACTTCGTGCGGGCATCGTTCGCGGCGACGATCGGGATGCGCAGGGCGCCCTCGCGCTCCATCGTGCGCAGCGGACGGACGCCGCTGGTGGTCTGCTCTGTGGCCCCCGCCATGCCGGCCAGGATGCCGGGCCGCTCGGTGTGCGCGAGGCGGATGGTCGCCGCACCGTCGTCGATGATGACCTCGGGGCGGTGGTCGAGCAGCGACAGCACGTTGGCTCGGTCTTCGGCATCGGAGGCGCCGCGGTGCGCGTAGGTCGGGATGCCGGCGTGCACGAGGGCGGCGGCGACCGCGTCATCGGTGTCGCGGCCGACGCAGCTCACCGAGACCTCGGCGCCGGCCTCGGCGAGCAGCAGCGCGACCGTGGCGGTCTTCGGCTCGAGCACGTCGGACACGGCGATGCGGATGCCGCGCACCCGACCGGTGCTCGTCAGCTCCGCCGCGAGAGCTGTCGTCGCGGGCATGAACTCGCGCGCCCAGGCGATGCGATCGGCCCCCTCGCGCCACAGCGACGGATCGGCGATGCGGCCGCTCATGCGAGAACCAGTTCTGCGAGGACGGTGTCGGCCTCATCGGCGTCTTTCGTGCCGGCGCGGAGGATCGACAGGGCGACCAGGGCATCGGCGATGCGGGTGGGGCGATCGGATGCTCCGCCGCCGGCCTCGTAGACGCCCGGGGCCTCGACGTGCCAGGCGCGCTCACCGGTCTTCGTGACGAAGGGCCGCACGGCCTTCGCAGGGTCGCCTGTCTGCGCGGGGTCGAGCGTCTGCGCGGGGTCGAGCGAGGCGTCGATGAAGACCCCGGATGCCGGGGCGTGCTCCGGTCCCTGAGCGAGGAGCGGAGCGACGAGATGAAGGGCGCTCTGCTCGCCGGTCGTGATCACCAGATCGGTATGCGGCCAGGGCGCGACGACCGTGCGCACGCCGGAGAGGTGCGCGCGGAGCCGCGCGACGGGATCGTCGATCCCCCGCACAACCCGCGTGCCCCCACGGCTCAGGATCGCTGCGATCACCTCGGCCACCGGTCCGTCGCCGATCACGAGCGCGCTCGCCGCGGGCAGCACGAGGTTCGTCCGCCGGGCGAGCGCCCGCACGATCTGCTCGGCCCTGGCGTGGGCGTGCAGCGCGGCGAAGGCGGGGAGGTCACGCGGATCCTCTGCCTCGTCGTCGCTGACGATCGTCACACCGAACGCGCTGCGCACAGCCTCGGCGACGGCATCCGGAAGCGCGGGGAACCGCCAGGCGATGCCCAGGCCTGCCTGCGCCGAGCCGACCCGCGCCGCGGCGGCAGTGGCCAGGGGGAAGACGCTCGCGCGTGCGGCATCCGTCGCCGGGGTGCTCGATCGGGTTGCGGTCACGGAGGTGACGCTATCCGTCTCCCGAAGCGCGGTGCCGGTCTGTGACCTCGCGTGACGCGCGGACGAGCGCGACGCGCGCGCGGTGTTCTAGCGTCGGCACAATGAGCCACGAATCCGTTCCGCACGAGATCCTCGACCCGGTCTACGACTGGACCGACTTCGGATTCGACACGCGTCAGGTGCACGCCGGCGAGTTCGAGGAGCCGGCCTACGGATCCCGCGTCGCCCCGATCTACCTGAGCGCGGCGTTCCGCTTCGACTCGTTCGAGGAGAGCACGAGACGCTTCGGCGGCGAGGACGACGGGCAGATCTACTCCCGCAATCTGAACCCGACCAACGAGGTCGCCGAGCGTCGCATCGCCGCGCTCGAGGGCGGCGTCGGCGCGATCGTCGTCTCCTCGGGACAGGCTGCGATCAGCGCGGCCATCCTGTCGATCGTCGGGAACGGCGACCGCTTCGTCTCGACCTCCAGCATCTACAGCGGCACGCGCATCCTGTTCGGGCGCTCGTTCGCCCGCTTCGGCGTCGGAGTCGACTACGTGCAGGACCCGACCGACGAGGCGCAGTGGGAGGCGGCGATCGGCCCCGACACCAAGGCGATCTTCACCGAGACGATCCCGAACCCGAAGAACGACGTCGTCGACATCGCCACGGTCGCGCGGGTCGCCGAGCGCCACGGCATCCCGCTCATCGTCGACAACACGATCGGCACGCCCTACCTCGTTCGTCCTCTCGAGCAGGGCGCGCACATCGTCGTGCACTCCGGCACCAAGTTCCTCACCGGTCACGGTGCCGCGATCTCGGGCATCGTCGTCGACGGCGGCACGTTCGACTGGGCGGGGTCGCCGCGCTCCTACGCCGGCATCACTGAGCCGCCCGCGCCGGGCGCGAAGAGCGTGCTCGAGACGTGGGGACGCCGCGCCTACGAGCAGTTCCTCCGCGGCGGGATCGTGAACGACCTCGGTCCCGCGCTCTCGCCGCTGCACGCGTTCCTGCTGCAGCAGGGCATCGAGACGCTGTCGCTGCGCATGGAGCGCCACGTGTCGAACTCGCGGGCGATCGCCGAGTTCCTGTCGACGCATCCGGCCGTCGAGTACGTCGACTATGCCGGACTCCCCGGCCACCCGCAGCACGAGATCGCGCAGCGCACGCTCGACGGACGTTCGGGATCGGTGTTCGCCGTGACCGTCAAGGGCGGCCGCGCCGGAGCCGAGATCTTCATCGACAGCCTGCGGGTGTTCAGCCGCATGACCAACATCGGCGACGTGCGCTCGATGGTGCTGCATCCGGCGACGACGACGCATCTGTCGTTCACCCCCGAGCTGCGCGCCGAGCTCGGCATCGACGAAGGCCTCGTGCGGCTGTCGGTCGGCATCGAGACCGTCGCCGACCTGATCGCCGACCTCGACAGCGCGCTCGCCGCGGTGAGCGCTCACCTCGAGGGGACACGATGAGCTCGCGTACCCAGTGGAGGGGCGTCGCCACCCGCGAGGAGAACTCGCACTGGCGGTCCGTGGCTCGCGCCGTCGCCGAGGAGCTCGCGGTCGACGTGCTCGAGCGTGAGCGCGCGGGCACCGTGCCGCGCGCAGAGGCGGCACTGCTGAAGCGTTCGGGTCTCACGACACTGCTCGATCCGGCGGAGCTCGGCGGGGGCGGAGGACACTGGTCGTCGGCGTTGATCGCCGTACGGGAGATCGCGCGGACGGATGCCGGCATCGCCCAGCTCCTCGGCTATCACTACGCGAACTCCGCCAATGTGGCGTTCGTCGCCTCGGGGGAGGCCCGGGACGCCTGGTACCGCCGCAGCATCGAGAACTCATGGCTGTGGGGCGACTCGGTGAATCCGGTCGATCCGTCGCTCACGCTGAGCCCCGATGGCGACGGGTACGTGCTCTCGGGCACGAAGCGCTTCTCGACGGGATCGTCGGTGGGCGATGTGATCCTCGTGAACGCGGTCGTCTCGTCGGGTGCAGATGAGGGGCGCTTCGCGTTCCTCGTGCTCGAGGCCGGGCATCCGGGCGTCGAGGTGCAGGACGACTGGGACTTCCTCGGACAGCGGCTGTCGGCCAGTAACACGGTGCGGTTCGCGGATGTGCGGGTCGGGCCGGAGCATCTGCTGGGCTTCGGGACCGACGAGTGGTTCCAGGCCCTGTTGACACCGGCCGTGCAGCTCATGTTCGGCAACCTCTATCTCGGGATCGCGCAGGGCGCGCTCGAGCAGGCCCGCTCGCTGACGAACGCGCGTCCGAACGCGTGGTTCCTCAGCGCGGCCGACCGGTACCGCGAGGATCCGTTCGTGCAGCGACTGTACGGCGAGCTCGTCGCGCGGACCGCTGCCGTCGAGGCGCTGGCCGACCGGGTCAACGAGGAGTACGACGCCGTCGTGGCGCGTGGCACCGAGGTCGATGAGCGGGCGCGCGGCGACATCGCCATCAGGGTCGCCCAGCTCAAGGTCGTCTCCAGCGACGTCGCCACCGATGTCAGCCACCGGGTATTCGAGGCCACGGGGTCGAGCTCGACCGCATCGAAGGTGGGGCTGGATGCGCACTGGCGCAACGTGCGCACGCACTCGCTGCACGACCCGGTCGACTACAAGAAGCTCGAGGTCGGGGCTGACTTCCTGCTCGGCATCCGTCAGCCGCTTTCGCTGTACACCTGAGAGCCGCCCGCGGGGCGTGCCACTGCAGGGGCCGGCGCGACTCCGGCTTCTCGTGTGGCTCCGGCGCGGTGTCTTGTGCCGCTCCGGCTTCTCGTGTGGTTCCGGCGCGGTGTCTCGTGCCACTTCGGGGGCCGACACGCCAGAAGCTGGCCGTTGGGGCGCTTTCGGGCCTGAATGTGGCGTGTCGGCCCCCGAAGTGAACGGCGCTACAGGCGTGGCCGCAGAAGTTGAGCGTCAGCTCTGACGGGTTCCCGCAAGCCCGCCGGCAGGCTCAGGAACCCGGGTGGGTCGCTGAGCCCGCCGAAGGGTCAGATCTCGGTCGAGTTCTCCCACAGGTCGATGGCGTCGCCCTTCTCGGCGGTGATCTCGTCGATCTCGGCGAGCTCCTCGGCCGTGAACGAGGTGTTGCCGAGCGCCGCGAGGTTCTCGTCGAGCTGCGCGATCGACGAGGCGCCGATCAGCACCGAGGTCACGTTGCGGTCGCGCAGCAGCCACGCGATCGCGAACTGCGCGAGCGACTGACCGCGGCGCTGGGCGATCTCGTTGAGCGCGCGTACGCGCGACAGGTTCGCCTCCGACAGGTGGTTCTCGTTGAACGAGTACCGGTTCGACGCGTGGCCGGCCTTCGGGTCGTCGAGGAACTTGCTCGTGAGCAGGCCCTGAGCGAGCGGCGTGAACGCGATGAGACCGAGGCCCTGCTCGTCGAGCGTCTCGAACAACTCCTGCTCGACCCAGCGGTTGAGCAGGTTGTACGAGGGCTGGTGGATGATCAGCGGCGTGCCGAGGTCGCGGGCGATCTCCTGTGCCTTGCGCGTGCGCTCTGCCGAGTACGACGACAGGCCCACATACAGCGCACGGCCCGAGCGGACGATCGCGTCGAGCGCGCCGATGGTCTCCTCGAGCGGGGTGTGCGGGTCGACCCGGTGCGAGTAGAAGATGTCGACGTAGTCGGTGCGCAGGCGCTCGAGCGACTCGTCGAGGCTGTTGAACAGGTACTTGCGCGAGCCGTAGTCGCCGTAGGGACCGGGCCAGTGCGACCAGCCGGCCTTGGTCGAGACGACGAGCTCGCTGCGGTACGGCTTGAGGTCGCGGTGCAGCAGGCGCCCGAAGTTCTCCTCGGCCGAGCCGTTGGGCGGGCCGTAGTTGTTCGCCAGGTCGAAGTGCGTGATGCCCTTGTCGAACGCGTGCCGGATGATCTCGCGCTGCGTCTGGAACGGACGGTCGTCGCCGAAGTTCCACCACAGCCCGAGTGAGATCGGCGGCAGCAGCAGACCCGAGTTGCCGACACGGCGGTACGAGAGGTGCTGGTAGCGGTCGGCATCCGCCGCATACGGACGGTGGATGTCGGGAACGGGCTTGTCGAAGCGGATCTCGAACTCGGACACGGAGGACCTCCTGATTCAGCGGGCTGCACGGCCCGTGTTCACGGTAGTCGTCAGGGCGATGAGCGCGCCGGGATGTTGAGATCTGTGACGGGCGTTCGCTGGTCGGTCGCGCGACGGATCGCGGACGGAGTGACGGATCGCGGATGCTTTCGCGCAGAGCATCCGAGAATCGTCAGGTGTTCCGGGAACCGTCGGCGCCGGGATGTTGAGATCTGTGACGGGCGTTTCGTCTCGTCGCTGCGCTTCTCGCTCAACGACCGGGCTCTCGTCGCTGCGCTTCTCGCCCAGCGACCGGGCTCCGGTCGGTGGGCGGACGAGGCTCAGCCGAGCTCGTGCAGCCTGGTCCAGAAGTGCTGCAGGCCGTGCTCGGTGAGCGTGCTGGATGCGCCGAGCGTCTCGAAGAGTGCTCGCACCGCCTCGCGTGACAGTGCCGAGAGCCCGGCGGCGACGAGTACCGCATCGGCATCGGATGCCGTGCCCTCCTCGGCTCCGCGCACGAGCGAGTCGACTGCGGCCGTGGCGACGGCGCTGCGTGCGTCGGCATCCGCCAGCACTCGCAGGAACTGCGGATCGTCGGCCGCCCGCTCGGTGTTGCCGTGCTGCTGGCGACGCGTGCGCGCGGCGGTCTGCGCGGCGCCGGTCGCGGTGACCTCGGCGATCAGTTCGGCGTGCGCCACCGCCGTCCCGAACGGTCCGTCCGTCCAGGGGCTGCCGAGCGTGGTGAGCCGATCGCGGACGGCGGAGGTGTCGACGGTCATGAATCTCCAGACACGGGCGGATCATAGGCGAAGCTCCGACTGTATCGAACAGGTTCCTGCAACGGCGTCATGCGCGTTAACACTCGGCCGCTCGTCCGCGCCGCGCTGGCTACGCTGGCTGCATGACCTCCCGTCCGTTCGGCTCCCTGGATTGGGCGCGGAGAACCCCCGGTGTTCCGGAGCTCCTCGACGAGATCCGCCAGGCGAGCATCGCCGATGCCCCCGAGCTCCCGAAGAGCTTCTTCACCCGCCTCGCCGCCGCCGGCTTCGGCCGCATCCGCGTGCCCGTCGCCGAAGGTGGCCTTGGCGGTGACGTGCTCGACCTGCTCGACGCCTTCGTCGCGATCGCCGCGGCCGACTCGAACCTCGCGCAGAGCTGGCGCACGCACGTGCTCGCGACCGAGCGCCACGTGAAGAGTCCGGCCGGACCGCTCCGCGACCGCTGGATCTCCCGCGTCGCGGCCGGCGCGATCATCGGCGGCGGCTGGACCGAGGCCGACGGCTCGGGCCCCAGCGTCTTCACCACCCGCCTGTCGACCGAGACGGGCGTGCCGAGGCTCACCGGTCGCAAGTTCTACTCCACCGGCAGCCGCTACGCCGACTGGCTCGAGTACAGCGCGGTCGACGACGCGGGCGAGCTCGTGATCGCGGCGTTGAAGACGGATGCCGCCGGCGTCACGCTGCTCGACGACTGGACCGGCTTCGGCCAGCGCGCCACCGCGAGCGGCACCACCGTGCTCGACGGCGCCGAGGTCGACCCCGGCGACGTCGCCCCCTGGGGCACGCAGCACCTCGGCACCCCCGGTTGGCAGCAGCTCATGCTGCTGGGTGTGCTCGTCGGCATCGGCGAAGCGACCCGTGCGACCGCCGCCGACCTCATCGACCTCATCGACCGCGCGCACGGCGGTTCGCCGATCCTCGTGCTCGAGGGATACGGGCGCATCAGCGCGCTCGCAGCATCCGCACGTTCGTCGCTGGGCGAGATCGGCCGGCTCACCGAGATCGCGCACCAGGCGATCATGGCCGGAGATGCGGATGCCGAGGACATCGCCGACGACGCCGTGAACGCCGTCTTCCAGGCGCAGGCCGTCATCGTCGAGCAGGTCATCGAGGCCGCCGACCGGCTGATGGCGCTGCCCGCGCTGCTCGACGACCCCGCCGAGACGCAGAACCTGCGACTCGGACTGCGGCTCGACCGCTTCTGGAGGAACGCCCAGACCGTGTCGACGCACAACCCGGTGCTGCATCGTCTGCGCGCGATCGCTGACCGTGAGATGTACGCGATCGACCGCATCGCCGAACCCGCCGAGAGGGAGGCCGCTGTCGCACAGGCGATCGCCGACGGCATCCGTCCGCTCACCGTCGTGCGCATCGATGCGGCGCTCGCCGGTCGTCTCACCGCCGATCCTCGGGTGCTCGACGAGGTGGCCGCCGCCTTCCACGGCCGGGAGCAGGTGCTCATCCAGTTCGACGACGAAAAGGGTTCGTACTTCGACGCCGCCGTCGCGATCGCCACCCTGCTGCACCGGCTGCCGACGGCGTGGTTCGCGATCGGCACGCGCGATCTCGGCGACACCGGACACCCCTACAACCTGGCCCGGCGCATCGCCTCGCTCGAGCAGCTCTCGGGCGGGCGCACGGCCTGGGTGCTGGCAGACGGCGATGTCGAGACGGATGCCGAGCGCGACCGCATCCGCGTCGCCCAGCAGCTGCTGCGCACCTGGCCGCAGGAGAGCATCGCGGCGCGCCACGACGCCCCGCACTTCGCGCAGACCGAGCAGATCCGCCGGATCAACGCCGAGGGCGCATACCCGACGGCCGGTCCGCTGAACGTGCCGAGCAGCCCGCAGCACCTGCCCGTCTTCGTGTCATCGCGCAGCTTCCACGACGTGCACCGCTATGTCGACCTGCTCGTCCGCGGCGACTCGTGGGTGCTGCCGTTTGCGGATGCCGCAGGCCACGCGCTCGCGTCGAGCCGCACGGCATCCGATGTCGAGGGGCTGCTCGCGATCGCCGCGTCGCTGCCCTCGGCGCCGGAACGCACGCCGCAGACACTCCGCGAGCGGCTGCGGCTGCCTGCACCGGCACTGTACGAGCTCCCCGGAGCATCCGCCCGCTTCGAGCGCGGCAGCGACACGGAGGCATCATGACCGACGACAACCGCCTGCTCACGGTCAACATCAACGTCCTCGGCGTCGGCCAGCGTCCGGCCGCCTGGCGCGATCCCGAAAACCGGACCGACGCGATCGTCGACCTCGCCCACTGGCAGAACGTCGCCCGCATCGCCGAGCGCGGGCTCGTCGACGGCATCTTCCTCGCCGACCGACCCGCGATCACCGACCCGCGCAGCCGTCCGGTGCAGTATCTCGACCCGAGCGTCCTCGTGCCCGCGATGGCCGCCGCGACCGAGTACCTCGGCTTCGTGGCGACCGCGTCGACCACGCTGAACGAGCCCGTCGAGCTCGCGCGCCGCCTGTGGGCGCTGCACACCGCGACGCAGGGGCGGTTCGCCTGGAACGCCGTGACCAGCTGGGACGTCGAGGCCGTTCGGAACTTCGGTATCACCGAGGTGCCCGCGCGCGAGGTGCGGTACGCCCGCGCCGAGGAGTTCGTGACGGTCATCAAGCGCTTGTGGGAGACCGCCGGCACGTCGGACGTGGTCGATCACGACGGCTCGTTCTCGGTTCATGCCGGTCTGGGCATGGAGCGCCTCGTGGCGGATCGGCCCGCGATCGTGCAAGCCGGTGGATCGGAGCCGGGTTGGCGTCTGGCAGGTCTCGTCGCGGACGGCGTGTACTCGGTCGACCATGACCCGGTGTCGGCGGCGGAGCATCGCCAGAAGATCCGCGGGTACGCGGTTGAGGCGGGGCGTTCTGCGGATGACGTGCGGGTGTTCCCCGGTCTCGCCGTGGTGATCGGCAGCACCGAGCAGGAGGCGTGGGACCGCTTCGACCACTGGGAGCACCTTGCTCCGGCGACGTACAGCCTCAACGAGCTGTCGAAGGCTCTCGGCGCGGACTTCTCCGGGCTGGATCTCGACGGGCAGGTGCCGGAGAGCATCCTCGTCGAGGCCGAGCAGCAGGATGCCGGCTGGTCCGCCGCGTATCGACGTGTGCTGATCGAGCGCATCCGTGCCGACCGGCCGACCATCCGGCGGCTGCTGCGCGACTTCGGCGGCTACGGTCAGCGGTTCCTCGCCGGCACGCCCGAGCAGATCGCCGACACGATGGAGGAGTGGTTCCGCGCGGGTTCTGCCGACGGCTTCAACATCATGCTCGACCTGTTCCCCTCGGGGCTCGAGGACTTCGTCGATCACGTCGTGCCCGAGCTGCAGCGCCGCGGGATCTTCCGCCGCGAGTACGGTCAGGGCGGCATCCTGGAGCGCTTCCGCCGTCCGTGATCACGGTCGGCCCGCTCGGCGGGCCGCTGCGTGCGTCGCAGTGCGGAGGAGATCTGCGGTGCGGAGGGCGGATGCTGAGCAGGAGACCTCCGTTGTGCAGAAGTCCTCCGTTGTGCGGGCCCTTCGTCTCGCGAAGACCCGCACTGAGCGAGCGTCAGCGAGCCGAAGTGTCGCTCAGGGGCCGGGGCGTCAGACCTGGTCGAACCGGCCCGCACCGGCGAAGGCCGGAGTCCCCTCGGCGAACGGCTGGGACGCGCCGAGACCGAACGCGGCGCGCGCGCCGACAGCGGGACCCCGATCCGACAGTGCGACGGCCGATCCCCACACCGGCACCGAGACCGTGTCGAGCACGACGTCCACGCCCGGTGAGAGCACGGCATCCGACGACAGCAGCACGGTGACGGGCTTGTCGGACACGTCGACGGGAACCGTGAGCGGGCCGCCGATCGTCGGGAACTCCGGGTCGGCGATGCGCACGATGCGCGAGTCGTCGACATAGACTCCCGCGTCGGCATCCCCGACGATCGCATCCAGAGGCCACGTCTCGAACAGACGCGAGATCAGCGCGAGCTCATCCGCAGACGACCCCGCCAGCCCCACGCGACGCCCGTGCAGATTCGTCAGCGTCGCGATCGTCCGCGCGAGATTGATCGGATGCTGACGCCACCCGATGATCGGCACGATGACGACCCGGCGGGTGATCGCGAGCAGAGCGGATGCCGCAGCGGTACGGTCCGGGGCGACACCGTCGAGAGCACCGAGCAGCAGCACATCGGCCGCGGCATCCAGCTCGGCTCCGAGTCGTGCCCGCGCCTCGCGTCCGCTTCCGGCGCGCACCGCGAAGGCCGCCAGCGTCGCATCGTCCACACGCAGGATCGTGGTCATCGGCGGGCCTCCCTCATGAATGCGGTGAACGGCGAGTCCCCGGGATCCGCGAGCAGACCACGCGAGCGCAGCACCGGCGTGACGTGCTCCGCGAACTCGCGCAGCCCCCACGGGTTGGTGTCGAACAGCAGGTTGAAGCCGTCGGCCGCCCCGGCATCCACCCAATCCGTCATGATGTCGACGAGCCGCTCCGGCGAGCCGACGAACAACTGGTGCCCGAACCCGGCGAAGTACCGCAGCAGCTCGCGCACCGTGAGGTTGCCGGCCGCGCCGTATGCGGCGATCGCCTTGCGGAAGCCGATCGGCGCGGCGGACGGGTCGCCCGACAATCGCTGGATCTCGCCCTCGGCGGGCGCATCGAGGTCGAGCCGAGAGGCGTCGATGCCGAACATGCCTGTGAAGCGCTTGAGCACATACCCCTCGGGGCTGCGCTCGTGGATCGTCTGGAAGCGGCGCTCGGCCTCTTCCTCGGTCGATCCGACGACGAGATGGATGCCGGGCAGCACCAGGGGAGCGGGGCGTCCGAGCTCCGCTGCGCGGCGCCGCAGGTCGGCCGCGTTCTCGGCGGCCGTCTCCTTCACGGTCTCGGCCGCGAACACGGCCTCCGCGCTCTCGGCCGCGAGCTGGCGGCCGCGCGGCGAGCCGCCCGCCTGCACGATGAGAGGGGCGACGTCGGGCAGCAGTGCCCGGATCGCCGGGTCGACACCCAGTTCGGAACGCGGGATGCTCGCCCCGAAGAGGTCGCCGTCGTGCACGTAGTCGGTGTCGTCGCGCACCGCATCGACGAAGGCGCTGTATGCGGCGACGAACTCCTCGGCGCGGGCGTAGCGGTCCTCACGACCCGGCTCCTCGGTGTAGCCGAAATCGGTGAGCGCGGGTCCGGTGACGCCGGTGACGACGTTCCAGCCGAAGCGCGAGCCGCTGAAGGCGCTCACCGTCAGCAGCCGGCGGGCCAGCTCGACGGGGTCGTTCGTACTCGTCGACACCGTGGAGATGATGCCGAGGTGCTCGGTCTCGGCGGCGACGGTCGACAGTGCGGCGAGCGGCTCGTTGAGACGGCTCGGCCGGATCGCCGGATTCGATGCGAGACCGGGGGTGTCGGCGAGGAAGATCGCGTGCATCCCGGCATCCTCGGCGGTGCGCGCCGCGTCGCGCCAGAACTCGGCCTCGAACACGCGCAGCGCGCTCTCTCCCGGAGCCCGCCAGGCGCCGGCATCCGTCCCGTAGTCGTAGACGTTCGCGCCGAGCACGAGGGGGCGGGTCATCCGGCATCCTTCCGTGAGTCGATGCGGCCGGTGCCGACGTACCAGATCTCCGGCAGGTCGGCACCGAGCAGCGCGCGCTCGCCGAGCGCGCGGGCCTTGAGGTGCACCGGGTTGTGGTTGCTGAGCGTGCGGGCGTTGCGCCAGTGCCGGTCGAGCGCGAGGCGGCCGTCGACGAGCGATCCGCCGCCGAGGTCGAACACGCTCTGGGCCGCCTGCAGCACGAGTGCGGGAACCGTGATCTGGGCACGGGTCACCGCGAGGTGTCCCTCCCCGGTCTGTTCGTCGAGCGGACGATCGAGGTCGGCACCGAGCAGTGCGGCGGCCGCGCGCACCGAAGCGACGACGGCCTGCGCGAGACCGTCGAGCGTACCGATGCGCTCCTGCAGCTGCGGATCCTCAGCAGGGACGGCGGTCGAGGCATGACTGAAGTTGCGGGTGCGCGAGCGCAGCCAGGCGATCGCATCGTCTCGGGTGCGCAGCGCGATGCCCGCGAGAGTCGCGAGGTGCGTGAGCTGCAGCACCGCGTCGAGGTTGCCGAGGCGATCGGCGCGCGAGCCCTCGCCTACGCGCACATCGGCCGGGTCGACCACGACGTCGGTGAACTCGGCGGTACCGGAGGTCGTGAGTCGCTGGCCCACGCCGTCCCAGTCGTCGTGCAGCACGACACCCTCGGCATCCGCCCGCACGCGCGCCACGAGGTGCCGGCCGTCCTCGTCCGAGACGAGAACCGAGATCCAGTCGGCGTAGCCGGTGCCGGTCGCATAGGCCTTGCGACCGTTCACGCGCAGGGTGCCGTCGGAGGCGGTGCGGATGCTCGTGCCGACGGTGCCGATCGCCCCCTGGCCGCCCTCGGTCGTGGCTCCGGCGAAGAGACGCCCTGCCGCGATCTCCGCGGTGGCGGAATCGGCTTCGCCGCGGGCGATCGCCCGGGCTGCGCGATCGCTCGTCGTGAAGTGGGTGCGCAGGCTCTGGGTGACGTTCGAGTCGGCGCGGGCCAGGAGGATCTGCAGGTCGACGAGCTGCGCGTATGTGAACCCGGCGCCACCCGCCTCGACGGGCAGGCGTGCGGCGGTCAGCCCGAGGGCGGCGAGTTCGCGGACGTCGGCCCGCAGGCCGCGCTCGGCATCGCCGTCGTGGTCGCGCGCGGGGGCGGACGCGGCGATCCGGGCGATGACCTCGTCGATCGCCTCGGCGTTCGGCAGGTCGTATCCGATGTGGCGCACCGAGGTGACGGCCAGCAGATCCTCCAGCATCCGTCAGCCCTGCTCGCCGTCGACGCCGGACGGAATCGAGCCGGCGACGCCGGACGGGCCCGAGTTCGGCCAGTTCGCGGGCGCTGTTCGTCCGGCCGGGTCGAGCGCCGGGCGCGTGCGGCCGTAGGCGAGCGCGTGCACGAAGCGACGGCGGAACTCGGTGAGGTCGAACGACGTCACCGCTCGCGTCGAGGCGCCCTCCGGGGTGCCCCACACGAGCGGCAGTCCGTCGCTCGTCAGGGCCACCCGCGTGGCCAGCGAGCCGGCCGCGGGGGTGAAGTCGACCGGGCCCTCGATCCAGCCGGTGATGATCTCCGGACGGTGCAGGATCACCGACGAGAGACCGTCGTGGGCGGCCGAGATCCGGCGTCCCCACTTGTACTGGTAGAAGTCGTTGTAGGCGTCGAGGATCGTGCCGGCGAAGTGCGCTGCAGGCAGGTCGGAGCCGAGCAGCAGGGCGGTCACGTCCTCCTCGAGCAGAGCCTGCGAGGTGACGTTCACGCCGACCATGATGACGTTGCCGTTGTTCACGGCGCCGAACACCTTCTCGGCCGCTGCGCGGTCGTTGTTCGTGTTCGCGTCGGTGACGGTCGGGGTGCCGGGGGCGGGGTAGGGGCCCGCGCCGCCCATGATCACGACCGAGCGGAACTTCAGGAACAGTTCCGGATCCTTCTCCAGCGCGAGCGCGATGTTCGTCAGCGGCCCGAGCGGGTGCAGGTCGATCTGGCCGGGGTGCTCGTTCGCGATGCGCACGAGGTAGTCGGCGGCCGACTCCTGCTCGAGAGTCGGCTCCGGGCGCTCGAATCCGCGGTCGCCGAGTCCGTCGTGCCCGTGCACGAACCACGCGATCGACGGGTCGCCATCGAGCGGATGCGAGGCGCCGAGGTAGATCGGGATGCCGGTGGCGTCGGCCACGTCGAGGACGTAGGCGACGTTGCGCGCCGAGTCGTCGACAGAGCAGTTGCCGTAGATCGTCGTGATGCCGACGATCTCGACATCGGGCTGCGCGAGCAGGTACAGCAGCGAGTGGGCGTCATCGATCCCGGTGTCGGTGTCGACGATGATCCACTGCTTCTCCGGGGCGAACTCGGGAGCAGGCATGCGACCGGATCCGCTCAGTGCTGGTGGGGTTCGGCGAGCTTGAACGCCAGGCGTCCGTGCGCGAAGCCTCCGCCGGCGCGGATCGCGGTGGCCACCCAGGCGGCCTCGGCGAGCTCGGCTTCGTCGGCGCCCGCGGCGACGGCCTTCTGCGAGTGCGCGTCGATGCAGTAGACGCACTGGGTCGTGATGCCGACCGCGAGCGCGATGAGCTCGCGGTACTTCAGCGGGATCGCGCGCTTGTCGTCGGAGGCGAAGACGGCGCTGTCGAACGCGGCGAACGCCTGGAGGATGTCGGGAGTCTGCTCCTTGTAGACCTTCGTGTAGGTCTTGTCCGCTTCACGGTCGAAGTAGTCGCTCATGCTCTGCTCTCTGATGTCGGGTTCCGGGGCGCGCCGACAGGCGTGCGGGAAGGAGGGTCTACCGCGACGCTAGAACGAGCGGTGGCGGGGCGCATCTCGGAACGCAACACGAGGTCATGCAGGGTCATGAGCGGCGTGGTCTCCCGCCGCGCCGCGTCAGTCGTCGTCCTCGTCGTCGCGCAGGCGCTGGGGTCCCGCACCCTGACTGCTCAGCGCGTCGTCGGGGTTGAGCAGCCCGCACGCCTTCATCGACAGGCATCCGCAGCCGATGCATCCGGTGAGTTCGCGCTCGAGTCGTTCGATGCCCTCGCGCCGCTTCTCCAGCATCCGCTTCCAGCGACGCGATGCGCGCTGCCAGTCCTCGTGGCTGGGCGTCTCGGTGAGCGGCACGTCGGCGAACGCCTCCTGCACATCGGAGAGCGGGATGCCGAGACGCTTCGCGACCGTGACGAGCGAGACGCGCCGCAGCATGTGGCGGGCGTAGCGGCGCTGGTTGCCCGCCGTGCGGGTCGAGGCGATCAGGCCGAGCTTCTCGTAGAAGTGCAGTGCCGAGACCGCGACGCCCGTTCGTCTGCTCATCTCTCCGACCGTCATCGGCTCGTCCGGCGCATGCACGGTGCGGTCGGAACCTGCTCGTGTGTCCACCTATGACCTCCCGGATTTGACCTCAAGCATACTTGAGGTTTTAACGTTGATCACGTGACCTCGACAGCAGCACCCCTCGGGAGGAGCATCGGATGACGTACGTGATCGCTCTTCCGTGCGTGGATGTCAAGGATCGTGCCTGCATCGACGAGTGCCCCGTTGACTGCATCTATGAGGGTGAGCGTTCGCTGTACATACATCCGGACGAGTGCGTCGACTGCGGTGCGTGCGAGCCGGTGTGTCCCGTCGAGGCGATCTACTACGAGGACGACCTGCCCGATGAATGGCAGGACTACTACAAGGCCAACGTCGAGTTCTTCGACGAGATCGGCTCCCCCGGAGGAGCCGCGAAGCTGGGCGTGATCGCACACGACCATCCCCTGATCTCCGGACTCCCGCCCCAGGAGGCGCCCCATGACTGAATCCCCCACTCCCGTGGCCGCCGCGCCTGCACCTGTGGCATCCGAGGTCGGCGAAGGCCTCAAAGCCGCCTTCCGCACCCACCCGGCCGGCGTCGCGATCATCACGGCGTCCAGCCCGGAGGGGCCCGTCGGGCTCACAGCATCCAGCGTGGCATCCGTCGCGGTCGATCCCGCCGCGATCGTGTTCTCCGTCACGCGCGCGACCGGGAGCGCCGGGGCGATCCTCGCCGCCGACACCTTCGTCGTGCACCTGATCGACGACGAGCACTCCGCGCTGGCCCAGAGCTTCGCGGTGAGCGGAGCCGATCGATTCACCGATGATCAGGGCTGGGGCGTGCTGCCGACCGGCGAGCCGTACCTCGCCGAGGCGCGCGTCGCGATGCGCTGCCACCCGATGACGACCGTCGCGGTCGGCTCCTCGACCGTCGTGATCGCCGAGGTCGACGAGGTGCTGCTCGGCCGTCCCGGTCGGCCGCTGGTCTACGTCGACCGTCAGTTCCACGCTCTCCCGCACGACCAGAACCACTGAACCTTCGAACCACCGAACCACCGAACCATCGAAAGGAAGGAAGCGCATGTCCGCTCCGTACACCCTCCCCGAGCTGCCGTACGACTACTCGGCACTCGCTCCGCACATCTCCGGCAAGATCATGGAGCTGCACCACTCGAAGCACCACCAGGCCTACGTGACCGGTGCGAACACCGCTCTCGAGCAGCTCGCCGCGGCGCGCGGTGCCGGTGACCTCGTCGCCGTGAACAAGCTCGAGAAGGACCTCGCGTTCAACCTCGGCGGCCACACCAACCACTCCGTGTTCTGGGAGAACCTGTCGCCCGACGGCGGCGGCAACCCCGAGGGCGAGCTCGAGGCGGCGCTCGCCGACGAGTTCGGCTCGATCGACGCGTTCCGTGCGCACTTCACCGCCACGGCGCTCGGCGTGCAGGGCTCGGGCTGGGCCGTGCTGGCCTGGGACTCGATCGGTGCCCGCCCCGTGATCTTCCAGCTGTTCGACCAGCAGGGCAACGCGCCGCTCGGCGTCATCCCGCTGCTGCAGCTCGACGTCTGGGAGCACGCGTACTACCTCGACTACCTCAACGTCCGCGCCGACTACGTGAAGGCGTTCTGGGAACTCGTGAACTGGCCCGACGTGCAGCGCCGCTTCGCCAAGGCGCAGGAGGCCACGGCCGGCCTCATCGTCGCCGCGCGCTGATCGCACCTTCTCGACGCCCGTCCCCGGGATTCCGGGGACGGGCGTCGTGCGTTGTCGAGGCTTTTCGGACGATCGCATGCTCTTCAGACGATTCTGTGCTGTGCGTCCGATTCGGGTGCAGTCGTCCGATTGCGTTGATGCGTCAGGGGCGGTGAGAGGGGTGCCGGTTCGGCGGTGGATGTCATGTTCTGCGGCCTGGTCGGGGGAATGGGGCCGCAGAAGGTGGGAATGGCCGCAGAGGTCGCGGCTCGCGGAAGGCCCGATCAGATCTGCGGGCCGGTGGACTTCCGCACCTTCAGCTCGACGGGCAGGGACGAGCGGATGCCGTCGGGCGCGGCATCCGTCAGCTTCGCGAGCACCGCTTCGGCCGCCCGCTCGCCCTGCGCATGCGGGAACTGGTCGACCGTCGTCAGGCCGAAGAACTCGCCGAGCTCGTGGCCGTCGATGCCGATGATCGACAGCTGTTCGGGCACGCGGATGCCGAGATCGCGGGCGGCGAGCAGCGCACCCATCGCCATCTCGTCGGATGCCGCGAGCAGGGCGGTCGGCCTGTCGGGGCGATCGAGGAGGGCGAGGGCGGCCCTGTGACCGCCCTCGATCGTGAAGTCCGCCGGCTCCACGAGACGCGGATCGAATGCGATACCTGCAGAAGCCAGTGCGGACTCGAAACCCCGGCGGCGGTGCGTCGGCACGAGGAAGTCGGTGTCGAACGCCGGGCCCGCACCGATGTAGGCGATGTCGCGGTGGCCGAGGCTGATCAGATGCTCGGCGGCGAGCCGCGCCACGGCCGCTTCGTCGACCATGAGCGTGTCGAGGCGCGGGTGGGGCCCGCCGATCGCGACGACGGGGAGGTCGAGGTCGAGGAGCTGCTGGGTCTCATCCTCATCGAGCTTCGTCGAGACGGCGATCACGCCGTCGACGGCTTGGCGTCGGAGGAAGTCACCGAAGACCTGGCGGCGCACCTCGCGGTCGGGGGTGATGTTGTAGAGCGTTATGTCGTACCCCGCGCGCATCATGGCAGAGGACACCCCGGAGAGGACGGTGCTGAAGAACCAGCGATCCAGATAGGGAACGATCACGCCGATGTTGCGAGTGCGCCCTGACGCGAGGCTCGACGCATGGGCGGAGACCACGTAGCCGAGAGCGTGCGCAGCCTCGCGCACACGCTCGCGGGTCGTGGGGGAGACGACGCCTCGGCCGGAGAGCGCGCGCGACACGGTCGCGGTGGACACGCCTGCCTGCCGGGCTACGTCATCGATGCTGGCCATGAGTTCTCTCCTCCTCGCGGCTGGGCTGTGTGATGGTGGGGCGATGCCGAGTGATGGTGGGGCGGTGCCGACCACATCCGGTGCCGACCCGAACCCGTCCTGCGCCGACTCGCGGCCGGCGCAGGACAGGAGGTCATGCGTCAGGCCTTGACGTACCAGACAGCCGCGTCGACGGGCACTGACGCGCCCTCGAACGGCTGGCTGCTCACGAGCACGGTCGCATCGGCCGGCAGTGCCACGGGGGTGCTGCCGAGGTTGGCGAGCACATGCACGGCACCCCGCTGGAACGCCACGGTGTCATCGCCGGCATCCTCCCAGACGAGGGATCCCGACCCGAAGCCGTGCTCGCGGCGCACGGCGAGCAGTTCCTTGTACAGGGCGAGGGTCGACGTCGGGTCCGCCTCCTCCGCATCGCGGGCGTAGGTCGTCCACTCCGTCGGCTGCGGCAACCACGACAGTCCGGTCTCGTTGAAGCCGAACGCCGGAGCATCCGCCTCCCACGGCAGCGGCACGCGGCATCCGTCACGTCCGTACCGCTCGCCGTTCGTGCGGAACCACGTCGGATCCTGGCGGAACTCGTCGGGGATCTCCATGGCCTCTGGCAGGCCCAGCTCCTCGCCCTGGTACAGGTAGGCGGAGCCCGGGAGGGCGAGCATCAGCGTGGTCGCCGCGCGTGCCCGAGCCAGGCCGATCGCCGGATCGGGCTTTCCGGGGGTCTTCGGGCCGATGCCGTCGCCCTGCGGGTTGTCGATCGTCAACGCGAGCCGCGTCGCGTGCCGGACCACGTCGTGGTTCGAGAGCACCCAGGTGCTCGGCGCGCCGACGGCACCGAACTCGTCGAGCGAGTTGCGGATGACGTCGCGCAGCTCGGCGGCGTCCCACGGGGTCATCAGATAACCGAAGTTGAAGGTCTGGTGCATCTCGTCGGGACGCACCCAGAGCGCGGTCTTCTTGAGGGTCGGCAGCCACGCCTCGCCGCACAGTGCACGGTCGCCATCGTACTCGGCGAGCAGTCTGTGCCAGTCGCGGTAGATGTCGTGCACGCCGTCCTGGCCCCAGTACGGCACGTCGTCCTCGCCGCCGCCCATCGAGTCGGCATCGGCCGGCGGCGTGTAGTCGGGGAGGCCGTCCTTCTTGATCATGCCGTGGGCCACGTCGACCCGGAATCCGTCGACGCCGCGGTCGAGCCAGAACCGCAGGATCGAGCGGAACTCCTCGCGGACCTCCTCGTTGGTCCAGTCGAAGTCCGGCTGGCTCACGTCGAAGATGTGCAGGTACCACTGGCCGGGGGTGCCGTCGGCTTCGATGACCCGCTCCCACATGCCGCCGCCGAAAACGGACTCCCAGTTGTTCGGCGGAAGCTCGCCGTTCTCGCCCTTGCCGTCGCGGAAGATGTAGCGCGCGCGCTCGGGGCTGCCGGGAGCGGCCTTCAGCGCCTGCTGGAACCAGACGTGCTGGTCGGAGGAATGGTTGGGCACCAGGTCGACGACGACGCGGATGCCGCGGGCGTGCGCGGCGTTCAGCATGATGTCGAAGTCGGCGAGGGTGCCGAACAGCGGGTCCACATCGCGGTAGTCGGCGACGTCGTAGCCGGCATCCTTCTGCGGGCTGGTCATGAACGGGCTCAGCCAGATCGCGTCGACACCGAGCTCCTTGAGGGAGTCGAGGCGGCTCGTGATGCCTGGGAGGTCGCCGATGCCGTCGCCCGAGGCGTCGGCGAAGGAACGGGGATAGATCTGGTAGATGACCGCACTGCGCCACCACTCGGAACCGGGGGCTGCGATCTGCTCAAGCTGTGCCATGCGACCAGGCTAATGCAAGCGCTTGCATTCTCGCCAGGGTGCGGATCGAATCGGTTCGACTTACGTGTGGACGGGGTGGTGAGGGCGAGACCGACGTATCTGTGAGGGCGAGACCGACGTATCTGCGTGAGACGGATGCTCCGCACTGCGGTCTCCTGCAGGAACGGCGGTCTCGCGCAGGAATGTCGGTCTCACACGAAGGGCAGCCCGGGAGTAGTGTGGCGGCATCCGAGGAGTGGAGGCTGTCATGGTTCCCGAGATCAACTATTGGGCGGTCCTGCTGGCGACTCTGTCGAGCATGATCGTCGGGTCGGTCTGGTACGCGCCGAAGGTGTTCGGCACCCGCTGGTCGAAACTCGCGAACGTCGACATGGATCGCCCCGCGGCGACCGCGGCGGTACCGATCATCGTCACGGTGGTCGTGAGCTTCATCACCGCGTGGGTGCTGGCCGGAGCATCCGCCATCGCCTGGCACTTCTACGACGGGTCCTTCTTCTGGGGCACGATCGTCACCGCGGTGACGCTGTGGGCGGGATTCACCGCCGCGCGGTTCATCACCCACGACGCGTTCGAGGGGCGCCCGAGTGGGCTCACGACCATGAACATCGCGCACGAACTCGTGACGGTCGTCGTGATGGCGGTGCTGATCGGCGTCTGGCCTCCTGCCCTCGGCTGAGCTGGGGCAGCCGCGCGCCGGACTGCAGGCCGGCATGCCCGCGCACCGAGAGAAGCAGGGAACCAGGGAGATCCCCGCGGATCCTCAGGCCGACGGCGCCGGGTTCTCGCTCAGATCCTGTGCGAGCATCACGAGAATCCCGCTCGGGCCGCGCAGATACGTGAGCTTGTAGACGTTCTGGTAGTTCGCGACGCCGCGCAGCGGGAAGCATCCGTGCCGCGCGGCGATCGCGAGCGACGCGTCGATGTCGTCGACCGAGAACGCGACCCTGTGCATGCCGATCTCGTTCGGCAGCGTGGGCGTCGTCTCGATCGCATCGGGATGGAGGTACTCGAAGAACTCGAGCTGACCGCGGCCGTCGGGTGTCTGCAGCACCGCGATCTTCGCGTGGTTCCCGTTGAGGCCGACCGCGACATCGGCCCACTCGCCGCTCACCTCATCGCGACCGACGAGTGCGAGGCCGAGATCGACGAAGAACGCGATCGCCTCGTCGATGTCGCGGACCGCGATGCCGACGTTCTCCAGTGCGATGGGCATGCCCGGATGCTACCCCTCGGATCCGGCATCCGACAGGGTCATTCGCGGTCGCCCGCGGCCCGCCGGGCCTCAGCCGATGGGGGACGGACCCCGGAGAACGACGAAGACGGATGCCGCAGCACGCGGCATCCGTCTTCGGGAGAGGTTCTCAGGCGGCGACCCGGGCGACCGCGGCGATCGCGCTCGTGAAGAAGTCGAGGCCGTCGACTCCGCTGCGCATGGCGGCGGACGTGTCGGGGCCGAAGCCGGGCTCGGTGGCGTGCTCGGGGTGCGGCATGAGCCCCACGACGTTGCCCGCCTCGTTCGTGATGCCGGCGATGTCGCGCAGCGACCCGTTCGGGTTGACGCCCGCGTAGCGGAACGCGACGAGGTTCTCGCCCTCGATGCGGTCGAGCGTCTGCTCGTCGGCGATGTAGCCGCCGTCCGCGTTCTTCAGCGGGATCACGATCTCCTGGCCCGTGCGGAATGCGTTGGTCCACGCGGTGTCGGAGTTCTCGACCACGAGCTTCTGGTCACGACGCACGAAGTGCTGGTGGTCGTTGCGGATCAGGCCACCGGGAAGCAGGTGCGCCTCGACGAGCATCTGGAATCCGTTGCAGATTCCGAGCACGGGCATGCCCTTGGCCGCAGCATCCTTCACCTCGGCCATGATCGGCGACAGCGCGGCGATCGCGCCGGCGCGCAGGTAGTCGCCATAGCTGAATCCGCCGGGCAGGACGAGCGCGTCGACGCCCTCGAGATCGTGCGAGCCGTGCCAGAGGGCGACGGGCTCGGCGCCGGCGAGACGCACCGCGCGCTGCGCGTCTCGGTCGTCGAGCGAACCGGGGAACGTGACGACCCCGATGCGGGTGGTCATTCGGCGACCTCGATGCCGACGACGTCCTCGATCACGGAGTTCGAGAGCACCTCGTCGGCGATGCGGCGGGCCTCGGCGAGCACCTCGTCGGTGACCTCGCCCTCGACCGTGAGTTCGAAGCGCTTGCCGATGCGGACATCGGTGAAGCCTTCGACGCCCAGACGGGTGAACGCGCCGGAGACGGCCTTCCCCTGCGGGTCGAGCAGTTCGGGCTTGGGCATGACGTCGACGACGATGGTGGGCATCTGTTTCTCCTGGCGGCCGTAGGCCGCAGCTATCGGTCGTAGAGCGACGAGCGAAGCGAGGAGTCGAAACGCCAGAGTCGCGGATGGGAGGGCGGTCTCATTCTACCGGCTCGCGCGTGGGGTCTTACGCGGTCGCGCTCAGGCCATTCGGGATGCCGACGCCCCTGCTGAGCTACGGCGCCCCCGCTCATTTACGCGAATCAGAGGGGGCGTCGTAGCTGAACGGGGGCGTGGGCGCCGGGCCGAGAGGCTGTCGGCGCTGAACGGGGGCGTCGGCGCGAGGTGGAGGGGCCGTAGGTGCGAGGGGCGCGACCGCACGCGCGACCGCACGCGCGACCGCACGCGGGGGCGGCACCCCTCAGGCGGAGTGGAAGACCGTGTGCAGGTCGCCGACGACCTCGCGGCCGCCCAGGCCGTCGATCTCGAACAGCACGGAGATGCCCACCACGTGGCTGCCGAGCCGCTCGACCAGCTGACGTCCGGCGGCGAGCGTGCCCCCGGTCGCGAGCACGTCGTCGATCAGCAGAACACGCGACCCTGCCGGCAGGTCGTCGTGCATCTCGATCGTCGCGGTGCCGTACTCGAGCGCGTAATCGACGGATGCCGCGGGCCGCGGAAGCTTGCCGGCCTTGCGGATCGGGATCAGGCCGACGCCGGCCGCGATCGCCGCGGTGCCGGCGAGGATGAACCCTCGCGCCTCGATGCCGGCGACGACATCGAACTGACCCGCGAAGGGCTCGATGATCGCCTCGGTCGTCACGCGCAGTGCCTCGGCATCCGCCAGGAGAGGAGTGATGTCGCGGAAGATGATCCCGGGCTCCGGATAGTCGGGGACCGAGCGGATCAGCGACTGGGCGCGGACGAGGGCGGGAGACAGTTCGGCTTCGGGCACTGGTCAAGGGTACCCGCCCTCGCAGGACGGACGCTGCGGGCGGACGGATGCCGTTGAGCACCTGGGAGCGCTCCCATAGACTGGATGATCACCCCATCGTTTCGCGGCGTGTGACGGGCGCGAGGATCGGCCCTGAACGTCGAACTCCGCGGGACAGGCAACGCACACGACAGAGGAGTCCCCGTGACGCGCACCTTCCCCGAACACTTCCTGTTCGGCGCCGCCACCGCCGCGTACCAGATCGAGGGCGCAGCCTTCGAAGATGGTCGCACCGCCTCGATCTGGGACGCGTTCTCGCGGGTCCCCGGCGCCGTGATCAATGCCGACAACGGTGACGTCGCCTGCGATCACTATCACCGGTATCCGCAGGACGTCGCGCTCATGAAGGACCTCGGGCTGCAGGCGTACCGGTTCTCGACCTCGTGGTCGCGGGTCCGTCCCGACGGCGGCGCCCCGAATCAGAAGGGCATCGACTTCTACAGCCGTCTGGTCGACGAGCTCCTGGCGGCCGACATCGTGCCGTGGCTCACGCTGCACCACTGGGACATGCCGCAGGCACTCGAGGAGAAGGGCGGCTGGACGAGCCGCGACACCGTCGAGCGCTTCGTCGAGTACGCCGGGAGCCTGCACGACGCGCTCGGCGACCGGGTGCGCAACTGGACCACGCTGAACGAGCCGTGGTGCTCGTCGTTCCTCTCGTACACGGCGGGCGTGCACGCCCCCGGCCGGATCGACGTCGGCGACGGGATGCTCGCCGCCCACCACCTGCTGCTGGCCCACGGCCGCACCGTGCAGGAGCTGCGCGCCAGGGATTCGTCGCTCGAGCTCGGCATCACCCTCAATCTCACGGTCGCCGACCCCGCCGACCCCGATGACCCCTCCGACGTCGATGCCGCGCGGCGCATCGACGGCCAGTTCAACCGCTGGTTCCTCGACCCGATCTTCCGCGGGGTCTACCCCGACGACATCATCCGCGACTTCCGCTCGGTCGACTCCGCGGCCGTCGCCCGGTGGGAGGATGCCGTGCACCACGGCGACCTCGACATCATCTCGACGCCGCTGGACACCCTCGGCGTGAACTACTACCACGGCGAGCTCCTCTCGGGCACCGAGCCCGACGTGCATCCGCCCGCCGACCAGGCGCCGACCGATCGGCCCACCGCCTCGCCGTTCCCCTCGCACGACGGCATCCACTGGGTCGAGCGCGGACTCGCGCGCACCGGCATGGGCTGGGAGATCCAGCCCGGGGGACTGACCACGCTGCTGCAGCGGGTCGCCACCGAGTACGCCGCCGGCATCCCGCTGTACGTCACCGAGAACGGCGCCGCCTTCGACGACGTCCGCGAGGGCGATCGGGTGCCGGATGCCGACCGCGTCGAGTTCCTCGAGGCGCACCTGGGTGCGACGCAGGACGCGATCGACGCGGGCGTCGACGTGCGGGGCTACTTCTACTGGTCGCTGCTCGACAACTACGAGTGGGCCTGGGGATACGAGAAGCGGTTCGGGATCGTGCGCGTCGAGTACGACACCCAGGAGCGCGTCGTGAAGGACTCCGGCCTGAAGTACTCTCGGATCATCGCGGCTCGTTCCCTCTGAGAGGTCCACCGCGGCGACACGGCAGGAGCAGCATGAGCAGGGCGACGATCGAGGAGGTCGCGGCGGCCGCGGGCGTGTCCCGCTCGACGGTGTCGCGGGTCGTGAACGGGTCGACATCCGTGAGTCCCGAGGCGCTCGCCGCCGTCAACGACGCGATCGCCCGTCTCAACTACGTGCCCAATCCCGCGGCACGCAGCCTCGCCACCCGGCAGACGAAGGCGATCGCGCTGATCGTCCCCGAAGACACCGCGCGCTTCTTCGGCGACCCGTTCTTCGCCGAGGTCGTCGCCGGCATCAGCGCGCGCATGACCAGGTCCGACTACATCCTCAACCTGCTGATCGCGAGCGACGACGGCGGGGCGAAGGCGGCCGGCTTCGTGCGCAACGGCGGGGTCGACGGGGCGATCATCGTCTCGCATCACTCCAATGACTCCTTCGTGGGGAGGATCGCCGAGTCGGTCCCCGTGGTGTTCGGGGGGCGTCCCGCGCGCATCCGCCCCGGGGACTACATCGTCGACGTCGACAACGTGCGCGGCGCTCGCCTTGGCACCCAGCACCTCATCGATCGCGGATGTCGTCGCCTCGCCACCGTCTCGGGGCCGCAGAGCATGCGGGCGGGCATCGATCGCGTGCGCGGATTCCGCGACGCGCTGACGGATGCCGGTCTCGAACCGTTCGCGGTGCTCGACGGTGACTTCACCGAGGAAGGCGCGATGGAGGCGGCGCGGCAGCTGCTCGCGGCATCCGGCGGACGTCCCGACGGGATCTTCGTCGCCAGCGATCTCATGGCGCGCGGGGTGTTGCGAGTGCTGCGCGACGCCGGCGTGCGGGTGCCCGACGACATCGCGGTCGTCGGCTTCGACGATTCGCAGGTCGCCGTCAATGTCGAGCCCGCCCTCACCACCGTGCGCCAGTCGATGTACGAGCAGGGCGAGGTGATGGCGTCCGTGCTGCTCGACGTGCTCGCCGGGCGCAGCGCGCCGCATTCGACGATCCTGCGCACCGAGCTGGTGGTGCGGGAGTCCGCCTGACGGTGGATGACGCCGGTGTCATCCACCGTCAGGCGGGGTACGTCACGGGCGCGGACCTGACGCCCCTCCAGGTGGTCCGCGCCCGTGGGCCTGTGTGTCAGCCGGCTCCGGTGAGCTGAGCGAGCAGGTCGCCGCCGAACAGCGAGAACGCCATGACGCCGGCCGAGAGCAGGATCACTCCGACGGTGCCGGCCACGGCGATCAGCGAGACTCCACGGCCGCCGAGCCGCTGGCCACGGAGACCGACGGCAATGCCCGCACTGGCCGCGAGCTCGCCGGCAGCATCGTCGCGGTACCGCGCTGTTCGCGCGGCGAAGCGGCGGTGGAACTCCTCGGCGAGGGTCAGCACCGCCGCCATCGTCGATGCCCGGTCGAAGCGCGTCGATCCCGGAAGGTAGACGTACAGACGGTCGGAGACGAGTTCGATCTCGGCGCCGGATCCCAGGTCGAGCACCCGCGCCATGAGGTCGGGCGTGAAGATGTAGAGCGCATCCGGCTCGTACCCCTCGGGCACGAGCAGCCGGAAGGTCTTGGCGAAGTGGCCCTCGAGCTCGAGCGTCGCCGCACCTCGACCGAGCCCGAGCGTCGGGATGATGCTGCGCCGCCGGTTCGCCAGCACGATGTGCGGAACCGACGACGGCAGCGGCAGCTCGACGAAAGCGAACGGACGCTGCACGGTGGCGGCACTCTGGCCGCGTGACACCGAGTGATGCAGACCGAGTTCGAACGGCATCCGCTCGTCATCGCTCGCGACGACCGCCCGTTCCTGTCCGCGCACGACCCGGGTGAACGCCGCGCCGGGGCGGCGGGTGTGCTCGAGCAGGTCGGCGTAGGCCCATCCGTTCCGCCAAGCGAACGACGCGATCTTCACCCGGCGGCTCAGACCGACCGCATGCCAGACGAAGCCGACGGCCGCCAGCACCGAGTACCCCACGACGACGACGCCGAGCACGGGGGCCACCGCGAGGATGTCGGTGCGTCCGAGGAACCAGAGCCCCACGAGCATGGCCGCGGCGAACAGCAGCACGGCGATCAGCAGGAACAGGAATCTGCGGTGCAGGGGGATCCGGCAGATGCGCTCGTACGCGAGGATGTCGCCGAGGCCTGCCCCGCGGCGGAGGGGGTCGAGGTCGACGCTTACAGACGCCACGGCAGAGTCGCCCACGGGCCGTTGCGCTTGGCGGTCGCGGCGGCCTTGAACTCCGGCCAGCTGTCGCCGTAGCGGTCGAACGACTTGTCGTCCAGGTTGCCGTCGGTCCAGTGCATGATCCGGCCCGTGACGTAACTGAGACCGAAATCGGCCCACGATTCGAATGCGGGACGCGCGTCGACGTTGATGCGATGGATGATCTGGCGGGCCTCGGCGACGTCTCCGTGGCCGAGTGCGACACCCCAGGTGGCCATCGCGACGGCCTGGCCGACCGCGTAGCCGTCGAGCGTGCGCACGAAAAGGCCGGGGGTGACGATGTCCTTGCCGACGAGCTTGCGCACCTGGGCCTCGATCGACTCGATGGCGGAGACGAAGGTGCGCGCGTCGCGCTTGTCGCCGCCCTCGTCGACGATCGCCGACAGCCACTCCTTCGTCTTCGGCACGCGGCCGAGGCGCTGCGCGACCTCGTTCCGCACAGCGAGATAGAGCACCCACACCTCGCGCCGGCGACGCACCGTCGTGAGCCGCTCGATGTTGTCGAGCCAGTCCTGGCGGGAGTGCACACTCCACTGGTCGACGAGGGTCTTCTTCTCGCGATCGGTGAGATCGGATGCCGTCGGGTCGTTCCACGGTCCGGAAGGGAGGTTGCGGATCTGCAGGAAGCCCAGGGCGAGTTCATTCGCCTCGCGGTCGGACGTCGAGAACTTGTCCGACGGCTTGACCTTCGAGGCCGGCATGAGCCAGATCACCAGGAAGAACAGCACGACCACGCCGACAACAACCCACACCCACCACTGGCTGAGAAGCCATTCGAGCAGGGAGCCGAGGTCGTTGAGGTCGAGGCGGGCAGACGGACGCATGGGGTCTCCAGGGCGGGAGGTACGGACGGGGATCCGTAAGCTGAACGGGTATTCAGTGAGTAATCTATACGCCACGGTCGTCTCCCCAAAAGACGAACCGGCATATCGATGAGGGAGGTCGCGGCATGGCACGCTCCGATGAGCAGAACCGCGCGGCCAGCGCGCGCTCGCGGGAGAACCTGCTGCAGGCGGCGATCGAGGTCTTCGCCGAGCGCGGCGTCGCGGGGGCGAGCGTCGCCGAGATCACCACTCGCGCCGGTGTCGCGCAGGGCCTCGTGAGCTATCACTTCGGCGGCAAGGAGCAGTTGGTCGCCGCCGTGATCGATCGCTGGTTCGAGACCGTGCTGGGCTTCGCGCACAGCACCGGCACTCCCGACGAGATCCTCGCCGCCATCATCGACGACGCTCTCCGCGCCACGGCGTACGCAGTGCCTCTGCAGAGGGTGATCATCGCGATCCAGCAGCAGCCGGCCACGCATCGGCTGTTCGCGGAGTCCGAGGAGCGGCACGCCGAGGGTGCGACCGCGGCGGAGGATGCCGTGCGTGCGGTGTTCCGCGCGCGCGGAGCATCCGATCCCGCTCTGGAGGAGATCATGCTGCGCAGCACGCTCGAGGGCGTGTTCGTGAAGTACTCGGTGTTCGGCGACACCTATCCGCTCGAGGCCGCACGACGGTGGGTGCACGCCCGTTACGGGCTGCCGGAGCCGACCGCCCCGTTGCGTCCGGAGCTCGCAGCGCCCGAGGGCGAGCCGCGTCCGCGCGCGAGTGGCGCGGCGGTCTGACGGGACTGCGATCTGCGGGTGGCGGGCGCAGCCGCGGGGTCAACTTTCGCGGCTGATGTCATGTTCTGCGGCCTGTGCGGGTGGATGTGGCCGCAGAAAGTGAGAATGGCCGCGGAACTTCACGCGGGTGGAGCATGCGGGGCGCGACGGAGGGCCAACGCAGAAGATCCCGGATGCCGCAGCTGCAGCATCCGGGATCTTCGAGTCCGACTCAGGCGGGGTCGCCGCCCAGCGGTCCGACCGCCTCGAGGGGATTGGGGTCGTCGGCGCCCGTCTTGCGCGCCCGGGCGATGAGGTTGCCGAGGTGGTAGATGACGAGAGCCGCGACCGTGCCGAGTACGATGCCGCCGAAGGCGAAGTCGCCGAGGTTCATCGAGAAGCCGGCGATGCCGATCACGAGCGAGACGGCAGCCGTGTACTGGTTCACCGGACGGGAGAAGTCCACGCGGCTGTCGACCCAGATCTTGATGCCGATGATGCCGATCAGTCCGTAGAGCGCGGTGGTCGCGCCGCCAAGCACACCGGCGGGGATCGAGTTGAAGACCTCGCCGACCTTGGGCGAGAACGCGAGCAGGATCGCGATGACACCGGCGACCCAGTAGACCGCGGTCGAGTAGACGCGGGTCGCGGCCATGACGCCGATGTTCTCGCCATACGTCGTGGTGCCCGAGCCGCCGAAGCCGCCGGCGATCGTCGTGGCGACACCGTCGGCGATGAGCGCGCGGCCGGTCTGCTTGTTGACCTCCGGGTTCTCGGTCATCGTGGCGACACCGCGGACGTGTCCGATGTTCTCGGCGACGAGCACGAGCACGACGGGCAGGAACATCGCGATCGTCGACCAGGTGCTGGGCTGCACGAAGTCGGGGAAGTGGAACTCGGGGAGGCCGATCCACGGAGCGTCGGCGATGAGCTCTGCGGGGGTCTTGCCGCCGCGCAGGTCGCTCGGCACGTCGAACGAACCGTTGAACGCGGCCCAGATGAAGCCGACGGCGACACCGAGGAAGATCGAGATGCGCCCGAGGAAGCCCTTGAACAGCACCGCGAACAGGATGATCGCGGCGAGCGTGATCGTGGCGGTGACCGGGTCGAGCTGATAGTTGTTCCACGCGGTGGGCGCGAGGTTGAAGCCGATGAGCGCGACGATCGCGCCGGCGACGACCGGGGGCATCAGGGCGTCGACCCAACGGAGGCCGGCGAACTGCACGACGAGACCGACGATCGCCAGCAGGATGCCGACGGCCACCACGCCCGCGAGCGCCGAGCCCGTGCCGCCCGTGGCGGTGGCGGCGGTGATCGGGGCGATGAACGCGAACGACGAGCCGAGGTAACTGGGCAGGCGGTTCTTCGTCAGCAGCAGGAAGATCAGGGTGCCGAGACCGCTGAACAGCAGCGTCGTCGACACGGGGAAGCCGGTGAGCGTCGGCACGAGGAACGTGGCACCGAACATGGCGACGACGTGCTGTGCGCCGATCGCGATGGTGGCGGGCCAGTTCAGACGCTCTTCGGGTGTGACGACGGCGCCGGGTGCGACCGTCCGTCCGTTGCCGTGGATGTTCCACAGGGCCATGCGGGCTCCTCAGATGTCGGGGTGCGGGAGTGCTGGAGCAACACTACCGATTCCTGTGTTTCGGCTGAGTGTCGGTGCCGAGCCGTCGCAACTCCGGTCCCTGAGCGAGCGCAGCGCCCTTCGTCTCGTCGCTGGCGCTCCGGATCCTGAGCGAGCGAAGCGAGACGAAGGACGCTCAGGAACCGTCGAAGGGCGCTCGACGACCGGGAAGAGGCTCTCAGCAACCGACGAACGGCGGCCGGGACCGGCTGTCATGCGGAATGTCGGGCCGAATCACGAATGTCGGGTGAGAAAGCGTGTTCTGACCCGACATCACGTGCATCGACCCGACAAAGTGACGGGCGGATGCCGGGGTGGGGGGCGGATGCCGGGATGGGGCGAGCGGATGCCGGGGAAGGCCCCGGCGAGAGGCGCTCAGGCTCCGAGGCGCTCGATCAGCTCGCGGTAGCGCGCGGTCGTGCGCTCGACGATGTGGCTGGGCAGCGCGGGCGGCTCTCCCTGCTTGTCCCAGTTGGCGGCGAGCCAGTCGCGCACGATCTGCTTGTCGAAGCTCGCCATCCGCTGGCCGGGGGTGACCCCGGTGTTCCAGGCGTTCGCATCCCAGTAGCGCGAGGAGTCGCTCGTGAGCACTTCATCGGCCAGGCGCAGCGTGCCTTCGGCATCCGTTCCGAACTCGAACTTCGTGTCGGCGAGGATGAGGCCCTTCTCCTCGGCGATCGCCGCGGCGCGGGAGTAGATCGCGAGCGAGGCGTCGCGCAGTTCGGCGGCACGCTCGGCTCCGACGAGTTCGACGGTCTTCTCGAACGTGATGTTCTCGTCGTGCTCGCCCATCGGCGCCTTGTACGCGGGGGTGAACAGCGGCTCGGGAAGCCGGTCGCCGTTCTTGAGCCCCTCGGGGAGGGGGATGCCGCAGACCGTCCCGCTCTCCTGGTATTCAACCCAGCCCGATCCGGTGATGTAACCGCGCACCACGCACTCGATCGGCAGCATCTCGAGCGACTGCGCGAGCATCGCCCGATCCGCCACCGATGCCGGGATCTCGCCCTCGGCGAGGTGGTTCGGAACGTCGGAGAGCTGCGTGAACCACCAGCGGCTGAGGCGCGTGAGCAGTGCACCCTTCTCCGCGATGCCGGGCGACAGCACGAAGTCGAAGGCGCTCACCCGATCGGAGGCGACGACGAGGATGCGCGTGTCCTCGGCATCCGTCGAGGCGTACAGGTCGCGGACCTTGCCGGAGTAGACGTGCCGCCAGCCGGGGATGCTCAGTGCTTCGCTCACCCGTTCATTATCGCGGCCCCGACGCGCCGCGATGTCAACCCGGGTGCCGGAGGTCTCGATCCGGGTGATGCTCGAGCAGAGGGAAGGCGGCGGCATGTCGAACGGTGATCGGTCAGCGGCGACACGGACGTGAGCAGGGTGGGGGCGGTCGCCCGCCCCCACCCTGCGCTCACCGCAGTGCGAGCGTGGCCTTCGAACCGAACAGCGGGTCGTACTCGAAAGTCGTAGGCACGGCACCTGCGGGAAGGTCGAACACGATCGTCCCGTTCAGGGTGTTGCCGGGGTTGACGTCCTCGAAGAACACCGAGCCGTCGTCGAGGTAGAGAGCGGCGGAGGAGCTGGCGGAGAACTCCCTGCCCTGGTCATCGAACACGGTGACGGCCAGGGAGTTGAAGCTGTCCGGCTTCATTCCGGTGTTGCTCACCGACACGTGCACCAGGACGAACTGCCCCTGGGCCGCCTCGCCGAAGGTGTCGCTGCCGACGTTGGCGATGCCCGTCTCGACGCCGGTGACGGTGATCGACATGCCGTCGACGTCTGCCGCGGTGCCGAGAGGCGTGGCGGAGCCGGACGCCGGTTCCTCGGGTGCCGGCTCCTCGGCGGCGGGTTCCTCGGGCGCATCACCGGGGCTCTCCGCCGAAGGCTGCTCCTCGACTGCTGCGGGTGCGTCGCTCTCGTCGCCGTTCGTCGGCTCCGAGGAGCTCGCGGATCCGGCGAGGATCGCGATCGCGATGATCGGTGCGAGGATCATCGCGAGCACCGACAGGATGAGGCCCGCGATCGAGGTGGTCTTCGGCTGCCCCTTGCGGGTGAGACCGACGATGCCGAGGACGAGTGCCGCCACGAGCAGCGGCCAGCCGACGATGCCGAGGAGCGGGATGATCGCCAGCGCGAATCCGATCGCGGCGAGGATGATCGAGACGAGCCCGACGACGTTGCGCGTCGGGGCGGCCTTCGGCGCCGTGTCGGGGGCGAAGGCGGGCGGGGCACCGCCGGCCACGGGAGCGGACGGCGGGATCTGGCTGGGGTTGTCGTCGGTCATGGGAGCTTCCTTCTGCTGTGGATGGGGACGATGCGACGACCGAGAGTCGAGTCCGGCCGAGGCGAGCGGTGTGTCGACCGCAGAGTCATCGTCGCGACCGGTCGAGTGGTACGGCATCCCCTCAGCGGCCACTCACGCCTCTGCCGATCGGGGGAGGAGGATTCCCCCACCCGGCGGGCGAGAGATGTCGGGGCCGGGCAATACGCTCGGGGGATGACCACCCCGACCCCTGCGAGCGACCGGCGTGGTCTGCGTCGCGCCCGCAGGGTGAGCGGCCGGACGCTGCTGATCGTCTTCGGCGCGTTCGTCGACACGTACGCCGTGGTCAATGTGCCGGGCGCCGCGACGCTCGTGCCGGTCGATGGCGGCGAGGAGGTCCGGGCCACGAGCTTCGTCGCCCCGCTCGTCCTGCTCGCGATCGCCGCCTGGATCTCGCTGATCTGGGTCGATCGCGTGCCACTCCTGCCGCTGATCGCCGGCGGCGTGCTCGCTGTGATCGGCATCTCCTATCTGCTCCTGCTCGTGGCAGCAGTGCGGGTGGTCCGAATGCGACCACGGATGCTGCGCACGGTCGGCATCCTGGTCGCCTGCGGAGTCATACTCTTCGCGGCGCGCGAAGCCTTCGCGCCCTGGGGGCTGGCGCTGCCGTGGATGTTTTCCTCGTCGATCGCCGTCGACGACCCGGCGTGGGTCTGGGGACCCTTCGTCGTTGCCGCGATCTCGCTGGGCATCGCGACCGCCGTCGTCGTGGTCGCGCGGTCGCGCGCGCAGGTCGACCGCAGCGAGCAGCGCGTCGTGATCGCGACGCAGCAAGCCGATGCGTTCCGCGAGCAGACCGTGCGCCAGGCCGAGCGCGAACGCATCGCCCGTGACATGCACGACGCCCTCGCCCACCGTCTCTCGGTCGTGTCACTGCACGCGGGGGCGCTCGAGACGGTCGCCGGCACCGGAGACGCGAGCGAGATGGCGCGTACGGTGCGCGAGCAGACCCACGCGGCGCTGCAGGACATGCGCGGGCTCATCGGCGAGCTGCGCAGCGACCCTGCGGCCTCGGCCGCCCCGGTCACGATGCGCGCGATCGGCAGCCTCATCGCCGACGCTCGCACGCGCGGGCAGTCGGTGACGTCGCTCATCCTCATCGAGTCGCCCGAGCGGGCCGGCGCGATGCTCGACGGTGCGGTCTTCCGCATCGTGCAGGAGTCGCTCACGAACGCGATGAAGCACGCCGCGGGCTCCCACATCGACGTCTACGTCGCCGTGACCCCGGCCGACGGATGCCGGGTGCGGGTCGTGAACACGCTCGGCATGGCATCCGGCGGAACGGTGCCCGGCGGGGGCAACGGCGTTCTCGGCATCCGCGAGCGGGCGGCGATGCTCGGAGGCGAGGCCTGGATCGGCGCGCACGACGGCACCTACATCGTCGACGTCACGCTGCCCTGGCAGGAACGCGGCTGAGGTCGATGGCCCGTCGCTAAGCTCGACGGGTGACCACCGTCGACCCCGAGCAGCGCGTGCGCGTGCTTCTCGTCGATGACGAACCGCTCATCCGCAGCGGTTTCCGGTTCGTGCTCGCCGTGGATCCGCGCATCGAGATCGTCGGTGAGGCGCCCGATGGAGCGGCGGCCATCGAACTGGTGCGCCGGCACCGTCCCGACGTGGTGCTGATGGATGTGCGGATGCCGGTCATGGATGGCCCCCAGGCCACGGCGCAGATCGTCGCGGAGACCTCGTCGCGCGTGGTCGCGATGACGAGCTTCGACTCCGAGGGACAGCTGATGCGGATGCTCACCGCCGGGGCGAGCGGGTACCTGCTCAAGGACGAGGCTCCGGGGCGCATCGTCGAGGCCGTGCACCGCACAGCTGCGGGAGACACCGTGTTCTCGGCGCAGAGCACGGCGCAGTTGGTGCGCCGTGCTGTCGGAGCAGAGGGCGGAGCCGGGCGCCAGGCGGCGGTCGAGCGGCTCGCAGGCCTCACCGAGCGCGAGCGCGACGTCGCGGTCGGCGTCGCCTCGGGGGCGACGAACTCCGAGATCGGAGCGCGGCTGCACATCTCGGCCGGCACCGTGAAGACGCATCTCGAGCAGGTGTTCGCGAAGCTCGCGGTGCGCAACCGGGTACAGGTGGGCGTCGTCGTCGAGCGGGCAGGGCTAGGGCCGGCCGAAGTCTGAACGGACTGGGCGGCTCGGCATCCGCCGCCGCGTCGCGCCCGCGTCACGCGCCGCCCCGCGCCCGCGCCGCTCCGCCTTGCTCGGCACCCCCGAACAGGCGTATAGTCCACCTGGACTATACGAGGTGGGATATTCATGAAAGACGCGATGAGCCGCCTCACGCCCCTGGGTGTGATGGTGCTCGCTCTCCTGCAGGAGGGCGACATGCATCCGTACGAGATGGCGCGCCTCCTGCGCGGTCGTCACGACGACAGACTCCTCCCGGTCACCAACGGCACGCTCTATCACACGGTCGGACGCCTGCAGAAGTGCGGCCTCCTCGTCGAGGTCGGCATCGACCGCGACGGCAATCGCCCGGAGCGCACGACGTATGCGGTGACGGATGCCGGCATCGAGGCGATCCGTGCCTGGCTCCGGCGTGAGCTGCCCCGCATCGATCGACCCGCCGACTTCCGCATCGCGCTCGCCGAAGCCCACAATCTCGAGCGCGCGGAAGTCACCCCGCTCCTGCGCGAACGACGCTCAGCGCTGGTCGACGACCACGCTCTGCACCGCGACTACCTCGTCCGAGCGCGCGACAAGGGCGTGCCCGAGCAGGTCCTCGTCGAGATCGAGCGCCAGGAGTCGCTCCTCGACGCGGAACTGCGCTGGCTGGACTCCCTGCTCGCCCGCCTCGACGCCGACGGCATCCCCTGGGGGCCCGACGCGTTCACCTCTTCAGATCGCTATCTCGCTCAGCGAAAGGCTGCACAGCAATGACCGAATCCCGTCAGAGCACGGGCCCCGACACGGGAACCTTCGCCCCCGGACACCGTCCGGCCAGCCCCTGGCCCGCCCTCTGGGCGCTCGTCATCGGCTTCTTCATGATCCTCGTCGACACCACGATCGTCTCGGTCGCGAACCCTGCGATCAAGACCGCACTCGACCCGAACACCAACAACCTCGACAACGTCGTGTGGGTGACCAGCGCGTACCTGCTCACCTATGCCGTGCCGCTGCTGATCACCGGACGTCTCGGCGACCGTTTCGGCCCGAAGAACATCTACCTCATCGGGCTCGCCCTGTTCACCGCGGCCTCGCTGTGGTGCGGTCTGTCCAACTCGCTCGAGGGCCTCATCGCGGCCCGAGCCGTGCAGGGTCTCGGCGCGGCTTTCATGACGCCGCAGACCATGGCCGTGATCACGCGCACCTTCCCGCCGAACCGCCGCGGCGCGGCGATGGGTCTGTGGGGCGCGACCGCCGGTGTCGCCACGCTGGTCGGCCCGCTGGTCGGCGGTCTGCTCGTCGACGGCTTCGGCTGGGAGTGGATCTTCTTCGTGAACATCCCCGTCGGCGTCATCGCGTTCGTGCTGGCCTGGCGCCTGGTGCCCAAGCTCGCGACCAGCCCGCACCGCTTCGACCTGCTCGGAGTGCTGCTCAGCGCCGTGGCGATCTTCCTCCTCGTCTTCGGCCTGCAGGAGGGCGAGAAGTACGAGTGGGGCGTGATCTGGGGTCCGTTCTCGGTCTGGGGCATGATCATCGCGGGCCTCGTCGTGATGGCCCTGTTCATCGTGCAGCAGTGGCGCACGAGATCCGAGCCGCTCGTGCCGCTGGCGCTGTTCCGCGACCGCAACTTCTCGGCGTCGAACATCGCCATCGCCGCCGTCGGATTCACCGTGACGAGCATGTCGCTGCCGTTGATGTTCTTCCTGCAGACCGCGCGCGGCCTCACGCCCACGCAGGCGGCGCTGCTCATGATCCCGACCGCGCTGCTGTCGGGCGGCCTCGCCCCGGTGGCCGGGCGCATCCTCGATCGCGTCGACCCGCGACTGATCCTCATCCCGGGCCTGCTCTTCGTGGCCGGAGGCCTGTTCTGGTACGCCTCTCTGGTGAACATGCAGACGGAGATCTGGATGTTCCTGTTCCCCTCCGCGCTCATGGGCATCGGCAACGCCGGCATGTGGGGGCCGCTGGCCACCACCGCCACGCGCCGCCTGCCGGTGCGCCAGGCGGGTGCCGGCGCGGGCATCTACAACACCACGCGCACGATCGGCTCGGTCATCGGCTCCGCCGCGATCGCGGCGTTCATGCAGGCGCGTCTCGAGGCGAACCTTCCGGGTGCCAGCGATGCTTCTGCCGGGTCGATCACCGGGGGCGGGGCGCTGCCGGATGCCGTCGCCGAGGGCTTCTCCGCAGGCATGGCCCAGTCGATCCTGCTGCCCGCATTCACGATCCTCGTGGCTCTGGTCGCGGCGCTGTTCCTGCGCGGAGCGCCGAGTGACGCGGCATCCGCTTCTGCTCCCGCTTCTGCGAAGGCCGAGTAGGCCGCACCTCTTGCGGTGATCGTCATGCTCTGCGGCCAGTTTCTGGAGATCTGGCCGCAGAACATGACATCGGCCGCAGAAGTTGGCGCTGCTGCGGTCGCATTTGCGGCGGCCGGATGCTTCTGATGGGGTGGGCGTATGACCGTGCAGCTCGTCCGCCCGACCCTCGACCTCTTCGACTCCTGGTCCGCCGCCGTGGCGGAGTTCGGCGCGGGACACATCGACGGCTCGGGCCTGACGGCGCCGGTCACGGGTGATCGCCAGACGCTGGAGGCGCTGATCGAGAAGGCCTCGCTGCTCGCCGACACCTCGGCGGAGCTGCCGGAGGATTCCGTGCACAATGACCTGTACTGGATCGTCGACGAGGGCGAGGTCGTCGGCTTCCTGTCGTTCCGGCACGCGCTCAACGAGTATCTGCGCGAGGTCGGCGGGCACATCGGCTACGCCGTCCGCGGGTCGCGACGCCGCCGGGGTTACGCGCGTGCCGGCCTGGCGCTCGGCCTCGATCGTGCGCGCGAGATCGGCCTCGACCGGGTCATGATCACCTGTGACGACGACAACGTCGGATCCTTCCGCACCATCGAGGGCGCCGGCGGCGTGCTGCAGGACGTCACCGATCAGACCGAGCGTGGGCACGCCCGGCTGCGCCGGTATTGGATCACGCTGTAACGCAGGCTTCCGCTCTCGAGCGGCTCCGAGCGCACAGCGGATGCCGCCGCTCAGCGCATCGTGATGGCGGAGTGCTGCCGACGGATCATGCCGCTGATCACGGCCGCGATTGCACACAGCCCCGCGGCCGCGAACCACGCGATCGTGTAGTGCCCGGTGTGGTCGCGGACGAGGCCCGCGGCGATCGAGGCGATGCCGGCGCCGACCTGATGGGCCGCGAACACCCAGCCGAACACGAGCGGGCCGCGATCGCCGAAGACCTCGCGGCACAGCGCGATGGTCGGCGGCACGGTCGCGACCCAGTCGAGGCCGTAGATCACGATGAACACGACGATGCTCGGCCGCACCTCCGCCGACAGCAAGCTCGGCAGGAACAGCAGACCGACGCCGCGCAGCGCATAATATGCCGCGAGGAGAATGCGAGGGTTCACGCGGTCGGTCAGCCAGCCCGAGAACACGGTGCCGACGATGTCGAAGATCCCGACGACCGCGAGCAGACCGGCCGCGGTGGTGGTCGGCATCCCGTGATCGTGCGCGCTGGGGATGAAATGCGTGCCGATCAGGCCGTTGGTCGTCGCGCCGCAGATCGCGAATCCGATCGCGAGGGCCCAGAACGTCCTCGTCTTCGCCGCATCCCGCAGCGTCGTCAGGGCGAGCGTCGCTGCGCCCCATGCCGATCCGCGAGGTCGCTCTGGGGCGGGTGCGGCGATCTCGGTCTCGCCGTATCGGGACACGCCGAGGTCGCTGGGTCGGTTCCGCAGGAAGATCAGCACGAGCGGAACGACGGCGAGAGCGCCGCCCGCGATGATCAGCGAGGCGCCGCGCCAGCCGACGCCCTCAGCGGCCGAGGCGATGATCGGCAGGAAGATCAGCTGGCCGGTCGCGCTCCCGGCGGTGAGAACCCCGGAGACGAGGCCGCGTCGGGTCGCGAACCAGGTGTCGGTGATCGTCGCCGCGAAGACCAGGGCCATCGATCCGGTGCCCAGTCCGATCAGCACGCCCCAGGTCAGGACGAGTTGCGCCGGCGAGGCGACGAACACGCTGAGCGCGGACCCGGCCCCGATCATCAGCAACGCGGTGACGGTGACCGCACGGATGCCGAACCGCTGCATCAGGGCGGCGGCGAACGGTGCCGTGAGGCCGAACAGCAGGAGGTTGACGGTCACCGCGAGGGAGAGCTCGGCGGTCGACCAGCCGAACTCCTCCTGCAGCGGCACCATGAGCACACCGGGCGCCGCTCGGAAGCCGGCTGCTCCGATGAGGGCGATCAGGGCGACGAGGGCGACGAGCCACGCGGGATGGATCCGGTGCCGCTGCTGCGGGGTCTGCTCTCCGAGCGACTCCGAGGCGGTCATGCGGATGCTCCGCCGGTCAGGGCGAAGGGTGCCCCGCCCATGCTCCGTCGAGCCCACCGTGCGCTGTCGGCATCGAGCGGGGCATCGCACGCGATGCACCGGTCGACGGATGCCGCGACCTCGCCGCAGCGCCCGCACGAGACCGTCAGTCCCCACGGGCCGTCGGGATCGGTGACGCGTGAGAAGCGCGCGTAGGCGTGCAGGATCGGCAGCGTCTCGCGGCCGGCATCCGTCAGCCGATACCCCGCTCGGGAGCCGATGCCCTCGCGCTCGACGAGCCCGGCGTCGGCCATCGAGGTGAGGCGACGGGCGAGCACGGAGTCCGCCGCCCCGGTCGCCTCGCGCAGTTCGTCGAACCGAAGGCGCCCCGAGAACATCTCGCGGAGGATCAGCAGGACCCAGGGGTCGGCCAGCACGTCGGCGGAGCGGGCGATGGGACAGGTCGCCGAGGACCAGTCTGAGCGGAGCGGCATCCGTCAACTTTCTTGAAGAAAGCTGGCGAAGTCAAGACCTCAGGGGTGTCCTCCGAACAGGCGTTCTCAGCGCGTGGAGAAGGCCGAGTCGAATGCGGCATCCGCCGGTCGATACGACGACAACGTGCGCACGAAGGCGAGAGCCTCGGGTGCGCCGACGAGACGATCCATGCCGGCGTCCTCCCACTCGACCGAGAGCGGGCCCTCGTAGCCGATCGCAGTCAGCATCCGGAACGCGTCCTCCCAGGGCACGTCGCCGTGGCCGGTGGAGATGAAGTCCCATCCGCGGCGGGGATCCGCCCACGGCAGGTGCGAGGAGAGGCGGCCGTTCCGTCCGTTGCCGAGGCGCTTCTTGGTGTCCTTGCAGTGCACGTGGAAGATGCGATCCCGGAAGTCCCACAGGAACGCGACAGGGTCGATGTCCTGCCAGACCATGTGCGACGGGTCCCAGTTCAGCCCGAACACCTCGCGATGCCCGATCGCCTCGAGGGCGCGCTTCGTGGTCCAGTAGTCGTAGGCGATCTCCGAGGGATGCACCTCGTGCGCGAAGCGCACTCCGACCTCCTCGAACACATCGAGGATCGGATTCCATCTCTCGGCGAAGTCCCGGTACCCGGCCTCCACCATCTCCTCGGTCGCGGGCGGGAACATCGCGACGTACTTCCAGATCGATGACCCGGTGAAGCCCGTGACGGTCGTGACACCCAGCCGGGCGGCGATCCGGGCGGTGTTCTTGAGCTCCTCAGCGGCGCGCTGCCGGACGCCCTCGGCATCGCCGTCACCCCAGACGTGATCGGCCAGCATGTTGTGATGCCGTTCGTCGATCGGGTCGTCGCACACGGCCTGGCCGGTGAGGTGGTTCGAGATCGTCCATGCCTTCAGGCCGTGGCGTTCCAAGATGTCGAGTCGGCTCTGCACATACGCGTCGTCATCCCAGCGGGACGGGTCGAGATGGTCGCCCCAGCAGGCGATCTCGAGGCCGTCATAGCCCCACTCGCCGGCGAGTCGCGCCACCTCTTCGAAGGGCAGATCGGCCCACTGGCCGGTGAACAGGGTGATCGGTCGTGACATCATCGTCCTCTTCTCGTCAGGATCATCATGCCGCAGACGGCATGGGAATCGGAGGTCTGTTCAGACTCCCATCCACGCGGAGCCGTTCGCCCCGCTGCGTTCGACGGCGTCGAGCACGCGCTGGACGCGCAGTCCGTCGGTGAAGGTCGGCTGCGGGTCCGTGCCGCTGGCGATGGCCTCGACGAGGTCCTTCACCTGGTGCGAGAACCCGTGCTCGTAGCCGAGCATGTGACCGCTGGGCCACCAGCCCGAGACGTACGGATGCTCGGGCTCGGTCACCAGGATGCGGGTGAAGCCCTGCAGGGCGGAATCCGCCGTCGCGTCGTAGTGGTTCAGGACGTTCAGGTCTTCGAGGCTCCAGTGCAGTGCTCCGGCGTCGCCGGAGATCTCCAGGTCCAGGGCATTCTTGCGCCCCGTCGCGAACCGGGTCGCCTCGAACGACGCCAGGACTCCGGAGTCGAGTCTGCCGGTGAACAGGGCGAGGTCGTCGACGGTCACGGTACCGCGTCCGTCACCCGCGATGCCGCCCAGGCCCACGCTCGTTCCCATCAGGGGACGCTCGGTGACGAGCGTCTCGAGGATGCCCGAGACCTGGGTCACGTTCTGACCCGTGACGAACTGCACCATGTCGACGACGTGGGCGCCGATGTCGCCGAGGGCGCCCGAACCCGCGCGGTCCTTGTCGAGCCGCCAGGTCATGGGCGACTCGGGATCGGCGAGCCAGTCCTGTCGATAGCTCGCGCGCACCTGGCGCACCGTGCCGATGCGCCCCTGAGCGATCAGATCGCGCAGCAGGGTGACGGCCGGCACGCGGCGGTAGGTGAAGCCGACCATCGCGCGGACACCCCGTGTCGCGGCATCCGCTGCGGTCTCCGCCATCGCCTCGGCCTCGGCGACCGAGTTCGCCAGCGGCTTCTCGCACAGCACGTGCTTGCCGGCGGCGAGCGCGGCGATCGCGATCTCGGCGTGCGTGTCACCGGGAGTGACGATGTCGACGAGATCGATGTCGTCGCGCTCGATGACGGTGCGCCAGTCGTCGCTGCTCTCGGTCCAGCCCCACCGCTGAGCCGACTCCGCCGCCTTCGCCGCATCGCGCCCGGCGAGCACGGCCATTCGAGGGGCGAGCGGCAGGTCGAAGGCCGCCGGTGCCTGGCGCCATCCGACGGAGTGGGCGGCCCCCATGAAACCGTGGCCGATCATGGCCACTCTCAGCTCAGTAGTCATTTCATCTCCAGGAAGAGAACGAGCGGGGCGGGCGCGTTCGGCACCCGCCCCGCTCTGATCGATCAGGACTCGAACGCGAGCTTGATGAACTCGGCGACGTTGTCCTTGGTCACGACCGGCGCGTCCAGCACGATGCGGTACGGGACGCTCGGGGTGACCAGATCGCTCATGGTCTTGTCCTGCGCGATCAGTCGTGCCATCGCGATGCCATCGGCCGCCTGGGTCGAGGGGTAGATGACGGTCGCCTTGACCACGCTGTCATCGGCCTCGATGCGGTCCATCATGTTGACGCTGCCTGCGCCGCCGACGAGGAAGAACTCGTCACGACCCGCAGCGTCGATCGCGGCGAGCACGCCGATGCCCTGGTCGTCATCGTGGTTCCAGATCGCGTCGATCTTGGGGTTCGCCGAGAGCAGCTGGGATGCCGCGCTCTCGCCTCCCGCGACCGTGAAGTCCGCCGCGACGCGGGCGGACACCTCGAGACCGCAGCTGTCGAGAGCGTCCTTGAAGCCCTCGGAACGGTCCTGCGTGAGCGGCAGCGAATCGATGCCGGCGATCTCTGCCACGACCGCATCGGACTGGCCGTCGAGCTGCTCGCAGATATAGGTGCCGGCGCTGACTCCCATGCCGTAGTTGTCTCCGAGGATCGTGATCCTCGAGGCGAACGGGTTCGAGAACTCGCGGTCGACGTTGATGACGGGGATGCCGGCGTCCATGGCCTTCATGGCCACCTCTGTGAGCGCGGCGCCGTCGGTCGGGAGCAGAACGATGGCGTCGACGCCCTCGTTGATGAACTGCTCGACGGCGGCGATCTGCTGGCTGGCGTCGTTGGTGCCTTCGGCCTGGCGCAGTTCGACGTCGTCGAAGCTCTCCGCCGCGTTGATCGCGCCGGAGTTGATGGCGCCGAGCCAGCCGTGGTCGGCCTCGGGGCCCGACCAGCCGATCACGACGGTGTCGCCGGACGCCGTGTTCTCCTCGCTGGTGGTGCCCTGTGCTCCGGCATCCTCTTCGGTCTCGGAGCCGTCGCTCGTGCAGCCGGCCATCAGGGTGATGGCGAACACAGCGGCGGCTCCTGCCATCAGCGGGCGGAGCCCACGTGTACGCATGCGGTGCATGTCTTTCCTCCTTGAAATGTGATGCAGGTGCGTGCGGTGGGACGCCGACGAATGTCGCTCCGGTCGATCGTTTCACGGCACTGTGTGGTCAAAGTAGCAGAAGGGTATGCATAGCCACCATCTTTTGCCGGAGAAAACTCAAAAGTCACGAAAAGCCAATGGCATCAGGGTTTTCGTGAGCGAGAACATTATGCGAACTATGGTTCGGAATTGGCATTTCGGGTTCGGAATTCGTCCTCGACCGCTCTTCGCCGGCATGTTATGTTCCTCGTGTGATCAAAGATGACCAGACCTCGCCATTGCTGGAGATGCGCGGAGTGGAGAAGAGCTTCACCGGTGTGCGCGCCCTTCGCGGCGTCGACCTGAACGTCCTTCCCGGTGAGGTGCACTGCCTGCTCGGACAGAACGGTGCCGGCAAATCGACGCTCATCAAGACGCTCGCCGGAGTGCACACCCCCGACGTCGGGGAGATCCGTTGGCGGGGCGAGCCGGTCGAGATCGGCGACCCGCAGACCGCCATCTCCCTCGGCATCTCGACCATGTACCAGGAACTCGACGTCGTCGATGGGCTGACGGTGGCGGAGAACGTCTTCCTGGGGCACGAGTTCGACCGAGGGGGATTCACGGATCGCCGACGGCTGATCCAGGAGACGCGGCGTCTGCTCGAGCGACTCGGACACGGTTCGATGTCTCCGAACGCCGAGGTCGGCACGCTGAGCGCTGCCGAGAAGCAGATCGTCAGCATGACGCGCGCGCTCTCGCACGACACGCAGCTCATCATCATGGACGAGCCGTCGGCGGTGCTCGACTCCGAAGAGGTGCGCAATCTCTTCGCGGTGGTGCGAGAACTGACGTCGCAGGGGATCGCGGTGGTCTACATCACGCACCGTCTCGAGGAGATCCGCGAGATCGGGGATCGCATCACGGTGCTCAAGGACGGATCGACCGTGGCGAGCGATCTGCCCGTCGCCGATACCCCCACGGCCGAGCTGATCAGGCACATGACCGGGCGCACGGTGCAGAACGTGTTCCCGCCGGCCGCACCGGTCGCGGATGACGCTCCCGTGCTCCTCTCCGTCGACGGGCTCGGCCTGGCCGGGGTCTTCGAGGACGTCTCGTTCTCGGTGCGCGCCGGAGAGATCGTCGGGCTCGCAGGGCTCGTGGGCTCGGGGCGCAGCGAGATCCTCGAGACGATCTACGGCGCACGCCGCGCCACCGCCGGAACGGTCACGGTCGAGGGAGTACCACTCCGCCGAGGCTCGGTGTCCGCGGCCGTCGATGCCGGCATCGGACTGAGCCCCGAGGAGCGCAAGTCCCAGGGACTCGTCCTCGGCGAGCCGATCTACAAGAACATCACCCTGTCGTCGTTCACGCGCTATGCCAAAGCGTCCCTGCTGGACGAACGTCGTGAACGCCGCATCGCGACCGAGCAGATCGCAGCGCTCGAGCTTCGTCCCGCCGATCCGGAGCGACCGGCGGCGACGCTGTCGGGCGGCAACCAGCAGAAGATCCTGCTCTCGCGCTGGCTCGTGCACGGCAGCCGAGTCCTGCTGCTCGACGAGCCGACCCGCGGTGTCGACATCGGTGCACGATCGGAGATCTACGCCCTCATCCGGCGACTCGCCACCGAGGGGCACGCCATCGTCGTCGTGTCGAGCGAGATCGAAGAAGTCCTCGGCCTGTCCGACGAGGTCCTCGTGATCGGCGACGGACGCGTCCTCACCTCAGTTCCCGCAACGGAGATCGATGAGCACGGCGTGCTCGATCTCGTCATGAAAGGAGTCGCCGCGTGAGCGTGCAGACCACACCCGCCCCGCCCGCGCGGACCGAGCATGAGGACTCGGCGCTGCGCCGACTCATGGCCGGCTCCGTGGGACGAAATCTCGGCCTCGTCCTCGCGCTCCTCGCGATCGTGATCGTGGGGGCGGCGACATCCCAGAACTTCGCCAACTTCGACAACGCCCTCGTGATCCTGCGCCAGGCATCGATCACCGGTGTGGTCGCGGTCGGCATGACGTTCGTCATCATCGCCGGCGGGATCGACCTCTCGGTCGGGGCAGTACTGGCACTGGCATCCGTCGTCGGGTCGCTGGCAGCGATCCAGGACATCGCCTCGTCCACGCACTGGATCGTGACCGTGATCGTCGCGCTGGTGGTCGGACTCGTCGCCGGACTGATCAACGGCGTCGTCATCGCCTACGGCAAGGTCGCCGCGTTCATGGCGACGCTGGCCATGATGGTCGGCGCCCGCGGACTCGCCGAGATCCTCGCGAACAACCGCACGCTCGTGATCTCGGACCGCGACTTCGTGAAGGCACTGAACATCGATCTCATCGGGGTGGACATCCTGATCTGGATCTTCATCGTCGTGGCGATCGCCGGCTGGTTCCTGCTCAACCGCACGACCTTCGGCCGGCGCACGGTCGCGATCGGCGGCAACCCCGAGGCGGCCCGTCTCGCCGGCATCAAGGTCCAGCGGCACACGATGTGGCTGTATGCGATCGTCGGTCTGACCGCGGGAATCGCGGCCGTCATGTACCTCGGCCGGACGACGGCGGGAACGTCGACCCACGGCACGCTTCTCGAGCTCGACGTGATCGCGGCGGTCGTGGTGGGTGGAACTCTGCTGGTCGGCGGTCGAGGCACCATCACGGGCACGGTGTTCGGCGTCCTCATCTTCGCGACGCTGTCGAACGTGTTCGTCCAGAACAATCTGCCCTCGTCGGGGCAGGCCGTCGCGAAGGGCCTGATCATCGTCGTGGCGGTGCTGCTGCAGCAGCGGTTCGCCGCGGGAGGCGCGCGTCGCCCGCTGCGCCTGCCGCAGCTGACGGCGCCGAAGGTGGCCCCCGACACGCGCGAGTAGACTCTCAGGTTCGGGTGCCGCCGGAGAGGGCGGCATCCAGAGCGTGGCGTCACGACGCCCACACGACATGCACAGGGGAAGAATGGCCAGCACTCCCAACTCCGTCGCAGTCGGTCAGCTCTTCCAGCTGCTCCGCGACGGCGTTCCCCGCACTCGCGCCGAACTGGCGAAGTCGTCGGGCCTCGCACGCTCGACCGTCGCCGCGCGTGTGGAAGAGCTCATGCGCCTCGGGTTGATCACCCCGGTCTCCGACGCGGTGTCGACGGGAGGGCGTCCACCGTCGCAGTTCGCCCTGAACCCGGCGGCGAAGGTCGTGATCGCCGCCGACATCGGCGCCTCGCACACCACCGTCGCCGTGACGGATCTCGCCGGCACCGTGCTCGCCGAGCGCAGCGGCCGCATCGCGGTCACGCTCGGCCCGGAGGCCGTGCTCTCGTGGATGGTCGAGACGGCGACGGAGCTCGTGGCCGAGGCCGGCCTGAGCCACGATCGTGTCGCGGCCGTCGGCGTCGGCGTGCCGGGCCCTGTGGAGCACTCCACGGGGCGGCCGGCCAAGCCGCCCATCATGCCGGGATGGGACGCGTTCGACGTCCCCGGGTGGGTGCAGCAGCATCTGCAGGTGCCGGTCCTCGTCGACAACGACGTGAACATCTCGGCACTCGGAGAGCGCGCCACCGCCTGGCCCGCGGTCGATCACCTGCTGTTCGTGAAGGTCGCGACCGGCATCGGCGCCGGTGTGATCTCCGACGGTCGTCTGCTGCGCGGAGCCCAGGGGATCGCGGGCGACCTCGGGCATGTCCGCGTCGCGCGCGGCGGCGACGTGCCGTGCCACTGCGGCAACACCGGATGCCTGGAGGCCCTGGCCTCGGGGCCCGCGATCGCGCGGACGCTGACCGCCCGCGGAATCCCGGCGAAGGACGGCGATGACGTCGTCGAACTGGTCAAGAACGGCAACCTCGAGGCCATCCAGGCCGTGCGTCAGGCGGGCCGTGACCTGGGCGAGGTGCTCACCGCCTCGGTGAGCCTGCTGAATCCCTCGGTGATCTCGATCGGCGGGGCCATGGCTCGCGTCGGAGAGCATCTGATCGCGGGCGTCCGCGAGGTCGTGTACACGAGGTCGATGCCCCTCGCGACCGAGCATCTCGCGATCGTGCAGTCCGCGGCAGCCGCCCAGGCCGCCGTCCGAGGGGCCAGCATCCTGGCCGTGGAGCACGTGCTGTCACCCGACATCCTTCCGCACAGCCTCGCACTGCCGGTGTGAGGACCGCACGTGGATCGGACGATCGGACCGAGTTCGGACGATCAGCCCGGGATCTTCCGATCTGAATGCATCCGTCCGAACTCACGCCGCGACCTCGTGTGGATGACGAACGCCGGAGCCGAGGGCATCCGCTCGTCAGTCGGCGACGCGGGCGGCGATGTCGGTGCGGTAGTGCGAGCCGTCGAGCGAGATCTTCGCGATCGCCTCGTAGGCGCGAGCGCGGGCGGTGGGGAAATCGGATGCCACGGCCACGACGTTCAGGACGCGCCCGCCGGTCGCGATGAGAGGTCCGCCGGGAGCGTCGGGTCCGGCGGTCGCGGCGTGCACGAGGCGCACGCCCTCGACGGCGGCGGCATCCGCCAGGCCCTCGATCTGGCGGCCGGTCTGCGGCGCCTCGGGGTAGCCCTCGCTCGCGAGCACGACGGTGATCGCGACGTCGTCGCTGAAGACGGGCTCGGGCTGGTCTTCGAGCGTGCCGGATGCCGCGGCGAACAGCAGCTCCGACAGCGGGGTGATCAGGCGCGGGAGCACGATCTGCGTCTCGGGGTCGCCGAAGCGCGCGTTGAACTCGATCACACGCACGCCGACGGGGGTGAGGATCAGACCCGCGTAGAGCAGCCCGATGAACGGGGTGCCCTCGGCGTCGAGCTGGCGGATGACGGGGAGGGCGACGTCGCGGGTGACCTCGTCGACGAAGGCCTTCTCGCTGCCGAACTGCTCGTCGAGCCACGGCAGCGGGGAGTACGCGCCCATGCCGCCGGTGTTGGGGCCTTCGTCGCCGTTCAGTGCGCGCTTGAAGTCCTGGGCGGGGCTCAGCGCGCGCACGGTGTCGCCGTCGCTGAGGAAGAAGAGCGAGACCTCGGGCCCGGAGAGGAACTCCTCGATCAGCACCGGGCCCGCGGGCAGGTAGTGCTCGGCGTGCGAGAGCGCCTCGGCGCGGTCGGACGTCACGATGACGCCCTTGCCGGCGGCGAGTCCGTCGGCCTTCACGACGAACGGGGCGCCCAGGTCGTCGAACGCGGTCTCGACCTCGGCGATCGTCGCGGCGCGCACTGCGCGACCGGTCGGTACTCCCGCCTCGTCCATGATGCGCTTGGCGAAGGACTTCGAGCCCTCGAGCTGGGCCGCGGCCTTGCCGGGACCGAAGACCGGGATGCCGTGCGCGCGCAGCACGTCGGCGACGCCGGCGACGAGAGGGGCCTCGGGACCGATCACGACGAGGTCGACCGCGTGCTCGTTCGCGAAGGCCGTGACGGCGGCGCCGTCGAGCGGGTCCACCGTGACCGGGGTCGCATCCTGCGCGATGCCGGCGTTGCCGGGGGCGACGAAGATCTCGTGCTCCGTCTGCTCCGCCCTGAGGCCGAGGATGATCGCGTGCTCACGGGCACCGGAACCGAGGACGAGGATCTTCACCCGTCCAGACTACCGAGACGCGCGCGGCATCCCCTCGTCCATAACGCCGCGAGAACCGGCCGCCGCCCGCGCCGAGCCACAGGACGAGACGTCAGAGCTCGATCGGCCGCTCGACGGAACGGTCCCACGGCAGTGACCACCCGGTCGCCTCGAAGAGGGCGTCGAGCACCATCGCGGTGAAGCCCCAGACGATCGTGCCGTCGACATCGAACGCCGGGCCCTTCCAGGTGCGTCCCATCCGCGAGATCGTCGACGTGAAGCGGATGCTCGGATCGATGAGGTGCGCGACGGGAACCCGGAACACCTCCACGGTCTCGGCGTGATCCACGGCGACGACGCGCGACGGCTCACGCCACCACGCCAGCACCGGGGTGACGAGGTGGTTGCTGGCCGCGAGTGGCAGCTCGGCGAGCGTGGCGAGCACCTCGACGCCGGCCGGGTCGAGGCCGGTCTCCTCCTCGGCCTCGCGCAGGGCCGTGGCGACGGCATCCGCATCGCCGACCTCCCGCCGGCCGCCGGGGAACGACACCTGGCCGGGGTGCGACGACAGGGTCGCGGCTCGGCGCTGCAGCAGCACGTCGAGATCGGCGCCCACCGTGAGATCGTCGGTGCGCGCGGGCACGCTGTCGAGTCGACCGAACAGCACGAGCACGGATGCCGCATGCGCCGTTCCGGTGAGCGCGGGGAGCGGCGCCGCCCACTGCGCGCTGCGCTCCGCCGCGGCGATCAGCTCGGCGCGCGCTCCGTGCAGGGATCCTGGGGTCGAGGTCATCGACTCGAGCCTAAGCCCGGGCACCCGCACGCGGGCCTACCCTTGATCCCATGCCTCCCCGCAAGATCGACATCATCGACGGCCGGGCCGCTCTCGACGCGGTGCGCGCCGCCGATGCCGCCGGCGAGAAGCCGGCGCGCCCCGTGCTCGCGACGGCGGTGCGCTACCTGCTGCAGCTGCTCGACGAGAAGGCGCCGGGCAACAGCGTCGAGGTGCGGGTACCGCCGTTCGGAGCGGTGCAGGTGATCCAGGGGCCTCGACACACGCGCGGCACGCCGCCGAACGTGGTGGAGATGGACGCTGTGACGTGGCTCGCCGTCGCCCTCGGGACGCAGACGTGGGCCGAGGCGACGGCGTCCGGCCTCGTCTCGGCATCGGGAACGCGCGCCGATCTCGACGGCGTGCTGCCGCTGCGTCCGTAACGAATCCGAGGGGGGGAGCATGGCCAAGCGCAAGACTCCGGAACAGCTCGCAGACGAGGAGCGGCGCTATCTGCGCGCTCGCACGGCAGCCACCATGGACGACTTCGCCGAGCTCGCGGCCGACCCGAACCAGGCGATCAGGGCGTCTGCGGTGCACAACGGCGGGGCGGATGCCGCGGCATTGGAGCTGTTCCTGCATGACCGGTTCTGGGGCGTCCGGATCGAGATCGCGCACCACCCGAACGCGACGACCGAGCTGCTCCTGCAGCTGCTCGAGGTCGACCCGCGCAAGCGCGGTGTCGTGCACCACGCGGCGAAGGATCGCCTGATCGCCGAGGGCATGGCTTTCGGCGACGACGGTCTGCCGGTGATCCCCACGTCCTGATCCGGCGGGTCATCGCCGGGCGACCACCAGAGGCACCCCGGTGATCGGGTGCGGGAAGACGTCGACGGCCTGCCCGTAGACGGCCTCGATCCGCTCGGCGGTCAGCACCTCCGCCGGCGGACCCGAGGCCACGACCCGCCCTGAGGAGAGCAGGGTCACCCGATCGGCGTGGGCGAGGGCGGCGTTGAGATCGTGCAGCACGATCGCCACCGCGATGCCGGCGCCCGCCTGCTCGGTGATCAGCCGCATGACATCCTCGTGGTGCTTGAGGTCCAGTGCGGCGGTCGGCTCGTCGAGCAGCAGGATGCCGGTGCGCTGGGCGATCACGCGGGCCAGCGCGACCCGCGACCGCTCGCCGCCGGAGAGCGAGGTGATCGACCTCGCGCCGAGGGCTGCGACCTCGGTCGCCGTCATCGCCTCGAGCACGGCGGCATCGTCTTCGTCGGCCTCGGGTGCGCGCGCCCAGGGCGCCCTGCCCATGCGCACGACCTGCTCGGCCGTGAACGGGAACGAGACGGCGTTCTCCTGCAGCAGCACGGCGCGCTGCTGAGCGAGCAGGCGAGGGCTGATGCCGGTGATCGGCGTTCCGTCGAGATCGACCGTGCCGGTGGCCGGGGTGATGTCGCCGGAGAGCACGCTGAACAGCGTCGACTTACCGGCACCGTTGGGGCCGACGAGCGCGTGCACCTGACCCGCCTCGATCGAGATCGAAGCGTCGTCGAGGATCGCGCGACCCGCACCGACGCGTACCGTGAGTCCCGTGCCCTGCAGGCGCACGCTCATGCCCACCCTCCCGATCGACGCCGGGTGCGCACGAGGAGCCAGAGGAAGAACGGGCCGCCGACGAGCGAAGTGATCATGCCGATCGGCAGGTCGGCGAGGGGCACGGCGGTGCGGGCGACGAGATCGGCCAGGGCGATGAGCAGCGCGCCGCCGACGGCGGAGGCGATGGTCAGCGGTAGATGCGCCGGACCGATGATCATGCGCATGAGATGCGGCACCACGAGTCCTGCGAAGCCGATGATCCCGGCGAAGGCGACGGCCGCGCACACCAGCACGGCGACCGTGACGATCACCGTCATCCGCAGCACTTCGACGTTGACGCCGAGGTGCCGCGCCGTCCGCTCACCCAGCGCGAAGAGGTCGAGGCTCGGTGCGACGACGAGTGCGACGACGATGCCGATCGCGACGAGCGGCGCGACGAGGGCGGTGTTCGACCACAGTGCGCCGTTCAGCGAACCGAGCTGCCAGAACACGATCTGCTCACGGGTCGACGTCGTGCCGAGAAAAGTGAGGAACGCCATGCCCGCGCCGGCGATCGCGTTGATCGCGATGCCGGTCAACAGCAGCGTCACGACCTCGGTGCGTCCTCCCGATCTGCTGATGAAGTACACCGCCAGCACCGCGACCAGTCCGCCGAGGAACGCGAACACCGGCGTCGTCCACATGCCGAAGGCGGCGAGTCCGAGCGTGATGCTCGCCGCGGCGCCGAGAGCCGCGCCCGACGAGACGCCGACGACGCCGGCATCAGCCAGCGGATTGCCGAAGATCGCCTGCATGAGCACGCCGGAGACGGCCAGCGCCGCCCCGACCAGCAGGCCGAGCACGAGGCGCGGCATCCGCAGGTTGTAGATCACGCCGTAGTCGGTCGCGTCCGCAGGAGCCCACGCGGTGTCGATGCCGATGCCCTTCAGCAGCACGCCGACGAGGTCGGCGGGGGAGAGGTCGTACTGCCCGCTGGTGATCGAGGCGATGCAGGTGATCACGAGCGCGACGACGAGACCGATCAGCACCAGGGTGAAGCGCAGGCCCCGCCGCGTCGTCGGCGTCGGGGTGACGACCTCGCCGGTCACTTCGAGGACTCGGGGGCGTACAGGGCGCGGGCGAGAGCACCGATCACGTCGGCCGATCGCGGCCCGAAGCTGAGGATCTCAGTGTCGGCCATGTCGATGACGCGGCGGTTCTGACCAGCCGGGGTCTCGGCGACCGCGGGCACCCGTTCGATGAGACCGTCGATGCCGCCGACCGATTCCAGTCCATCGGTCATCATCACGAGCACGTCGGGCTTCGCCGCGACGAGCGCCTCAGCGGTCATCGGCTTCATGCCCTCCCAGCCGATCTCGGCGGCGACATCGACGCCGCCGACCGCATCGATCAACGAATCAGCGCCCGAGTCCTCACCGAAGATGTAATAGACATTGGCGCTGCCGCGCACGTAGAGGAACAGCATCCGCGCGCGATCCTCCTCCGCGGCGGGCGTGATCTCGGCGATCTCGGCCAGCTCCTCGGCGACGGCGGCATCGAGCCGCGCGATCAGCGCCTCGCCCCGGCTGGGCACGCCGAGAGCAGCGGCGATCTCGGTGACGAGCTCGCCGGTGGTGTCGAGACGGCGGTCGCTGGAGATGACGACCACGGCGATCCCGGCATCCCGCAACTGCTGGCGGACCTCCTTCGGCCCGATCGTCGTGTCGGTGAGCACCACGGTCGGCTTCAGCTCGAGGATCGCCTCGGGATTGAGCGTGTGCCCGGTCTTGGTCACGACAGGGAGGTCTTCCGTACCGTCGAAGTCGGTGGAGGAATCCCGCCCGACGACCTGGTCGCCGAGTCCCAACGCGAACACGGTCGAGGCGATCGTCCCGGAGATGTCGATCGGCAGGATGCGGTCCGCCGAGGTGACCTCGACCTCGCGTCCTTCGCTGTCGGTGACCGTAGCGGGGAGCACCGGTGCGGTGTCGTCTTCGACGGGGATGACGGCATGACTCGAGAGGCATGCGGTGGAGCCGCCGGAGACCGTGCGTACGTCGTCGGCCAGTTCGAGAGAGGCGAGAGGCTGGGACGCCTGAGGGCAGGCGTCGTCGGCGTCCGGGGCTGCGGACGAGGTCGTACCGGGTCCTGCGCAGGCCGAGAGACCCGCGATGAGCGCGACGGCGAGGGCGAGGGCAGAAACGCGGCGCATTAGGCAAGGCTAGCCTAAAAGTTGACGCCGTTCGGCATCCGCCTCTAGGCTCGGGCCGAGGCTTCTTCTTAGCTTAGCCTTACCAACACCCTTCCGAGTCCCGACCTCAGAGCGGCATCGGGTGCGCCGAGTCCTGCGCGCGCCCCTGTGCATGGAGAACCGTGAGAACCACAGCAATCGACCACCCGAAGAGCGCGCGACTGCGTGTCGCGCTCGCCGCCTTCCTCTCGTTCCTCCTGCTCGCGGCGGGAGTGCTCTCAGCCCCCGCCGCCCGCGCCGACGGTGTGAGCGTGTCGGCATCCGTGTCGGCCGCCGACACCAGCGGCGTCACGGTGCAGGTCGGTGCGTCGGGGCTTCCCGCTGACGTCACGAATCTGTACGCGGCGCTGATCGTCAAGGGCTCCGAAGGCGGTCTGAGCGCCGGCGGAGGCGGGTATGCGGCATTCGCGACACCCTTCCCCTCGGTGTCGGGTGGCGCGACGAGCTTCACCTTGACGGCCGCGGCCGCGGGGCTCGACCGCACGCAGGACTACGAGGTGCTGGTCTGGAAGCTGCACTCCAACGTCGACGCGAGCACGATCTACGGTCGCGCCGATGTCGCGATCTCGGATGCACAGTGGGAAGCCGTGTTCCCCACGCAGACCGAAGAGCCGGAGACTCCGGTGGACCCGGAGACTCCGGTTGATCCCGAAACCCCCGTTGACCCTGAGACGCCGGTCGATCCTGAGACCCCGGTCGATCCCGAGACTCCGGTCGATCCCGAGGTGCCCGCCTCCCCGTCGATCTCGGTGTTCCTGGCCGATGGTGTGACGCCGGCGGAGGGTGTCGCGTTGAAGGCCGGTGACACGGTCGTGGTGAAGGGCTCGGGCTATGACCCGAAGGCGAATGTCGGTGGTCGTGGTGTGCCGATTCCGGCGGATCTGCCGCAGGGCACGTACGTGGTGTTCGGCAACTTCGCCGCGGACTGGCAGCCGTCCACCGGTGCGGGCACGGCGGCGCGGTCGGTCGGCGCTCAGGTGTGGGCGCTCGATGAGGATGTGCTGAACAAGGTGCCGTCGCAGTACCAGTCGGCGATCCGTTCGTCGTGGGTCGACATCACGGATGCCGGAACCTTCGAGGCGACCCTCACTCTGAAGGATGCGGCGGCGACCCCTGGTTCGTACGGTGTCTACACGTATGCCGCGGGTGGCATCAAGAACGCCGACCAGGAGCGCAGCGTCCTGCTCGACTACGGCAACGCCCCCACGGTCACCGCGAACGTCACGAGCGCGACGACCGACGGGCTCACCGTCTCGGCATCCGCCGCGAAGCTGCGCACCACGGCCGGCGCTTATGTCGCGCTGATCGAGAAGGGCACCGAGGCGGACGTCACGTCGAGCGGCGGATTCGCCGCCATGCAGTACGTGCGCAGTGTCGTCGACGGTGCGTTCACCGTCGACCTGACCGCAGCCGCGAAGAGCCTCGACCGCTCGAAGACCTACGAGGTCATCGTCTGGCAGCAGCACACGCTGCCGACCGCCGCGACGATCTACGCCCGCACCGACGTCACCGTGACGGCCGAGCAGTGGGAGCAGGTGTTCCCCGCGATCGCGGATCCGTCGATCTCGGTGTTCCTGGCCGATGGTGTGACGCCGGCGGAGGGTGTCGCGTTGAAGGCCGGTGACACGGTCGTGGTGAAGGGCTCGGGCTATGACCCGAAGGCGAATGTCGGTGGTCGTGGTGTGCCGATTCCGGCGGATCTGCCGCAGGGCACGTACGTGGTGTTCGGCAACTTCGCCGCGGACTGGCAGCCGTCCACCGGTGCGGGCACGGCGGCGCGGTCGGTCGGCGCTCAGGTGTGGGCGCTCGATGAGGATGTGCTGAACAAGGTGCCGTCGCAGTACCAGTCGGCGATCCGTTCGTCGTGGGTCGACATCACGGATGCCGGAACCTTCGAGGCGACCCTCACTCTGAAGGATGCGGCGGCGACCCCTGGTTCGTACGGTGTCTACACGTATGCCGCGGGTGGCATCAAGAACGCCGACCAGGAGCGCAGCGTCCTGCTCGACTACGGCAACGCCCCCACGGTCACCGCGAACGTCACGAGCGCGACGACCGACGGGCTCACCGTCTCGGCATCCGCCGCGAAGCTGCGCACCACGGCCGGCGCTTATGTCGCACTGATCGAGAAGGGCACCGAGTCCGAGGTGACCGGAACCACCGGGTTCCTCGGCATGCAGTACGTGCGCACCGTCACCGACGGGGCATTCACGGTCGATCTCACGGCGGCGAAGAAGGACCTCGACCGCTCGAAGACCTACGAGGTCATCGTCTGGCAGCAGCACACGCTGCCGACCGCGGCGACGATCTACGCCCGCACCGACGTCACAGTGACGAGCGCGCAGTGGGACGCCGTGTTCCCCGCCCCCGCGGCATCCGTCTCCGCCGACGTGAAGAGTGCGACCGTCGACGGGCTGACCGTCTCGGCATCCGGCAAGGACCTCGGCGCGATCGCCGGCGCCTACGTGGCGCTGATCGAGAAGGGCACCGAGGCGGATGTCACGTCGAGCGGCGGATTCGCCGCGATGCAGTATGTGCGCAGTGTCGTCGACGGTGCGTTCACCGTCGACCTGACCGCGGCCGCGACGGGCCTCGACCGCTCGAAGACCTACGAGGTCATCGTCTGGCAGCAGCACACGCTGCCGACCGCCGCGACGATCTATGCCCGCACCGACGTCGTGGTCAGCGACGCCCAGTGGGATGCTGTCCTCGGCGAACAGGATTCGGCGTCGGTGTCGGCGACCGTCACCGGCGCCGACACGAACGGGCTCGAGGTCACCGCATCCGCGAAGAATCTCGGTGAGATCCCGGGCGCCTATGTCGCGCTGATCGAGAAGGGCACCGAGGCGGATGTCACCAGCGGCGGCGGCTACCTCGGCATGCAGTACGTGCGCAGCGTCACCGACGGGGCGTTCACCGTGGATCTGACTGCGTCGGCGAAGGATCTCGACCGCTCGAAGACGTATGAAGTGGTCGTCTGGCAGCAGCACACGCTGCCGACCGCCACGACGATCTACGCGCGCACCGACGTCGCCGTGTCCGCCGCCCAGTGGGAGTCCGTCTTCCCGAGCCCGGACAAGCCCGCCGTCAGCGCATCGGTCACCGGTGCCAGTGCGGCCACGGGTCTCACGGTCTCGGCATCCGCGAAGAACCTCGGCGCGGTCCCCGGCGCCTACGTCGCCCTGATCGAGAAGGGGTCCGACTCGTCGGTGACCGCCGAGGGCGGCTTCGCCGCCATGCAGTACGTGCGGAGCGTCACCGACGGTGCTCTCACGGTCGATCTCGTCGCCCCGGCGACCGCACTCGACCGCACGAAGGACTACGAGGTGATCGTCTGGCAGCAGCACACGCTGCCGAGCGCATCAACGATCTACGCGCGCACCACGGTGACGGTGACCGAGGCCCAGTGGGACCTCCTCTTCCCCAAGAACCCCGAGGAGCCGAAGCCCCCGGTCGTCGTCCCCCCGACGACTCCGCCGGTCGACGTGCCGGGTGGCTCGCTGCGCTGGGCGATCTCGTCGTCGTTCTCGAGCTACATCACAGGACCGATCGCGAAGGGTGCGATCGACGTCTCGAACGGCGCCACCCGCTCGGGCGGTGTGTTCCAGTTCGGTCAGACGACGGGCGGCGACTACAACACCGACACCGGCCTCGGCAGCGTCGTCTATCGCGGCTCCGTGCGCTTCACCGGGCACGGCACACTGCTCGATGTCACGGTGTCGAACCCGCAGATCCGGATCACCTCGGCGAACGCGGCGACGCTCTCTGTGACCTACGGCGGAGCGCAGGTCGACTTCGCGACGCTGGACCTGTCGCGTGCCTCGGTCGTCAAGGCCAGCGGCGCGGTCACGTACTCCGGGGCGACCGCTTCGCTCACCGCCGCAGGGCGCGACCGTGTGCTGTCGGGCTACGCGACCACGCTCGACCCGGTGACGTTCACGATCGGTTCGGTCGCGTCGGCGCCTGCCGGCACCACGGGCACCGTCGCCGTCGCGGCGGTGGCGAAGAAGGCGACGCTCCCGGCGACTCCGCCGGCGAGCACCGGCATCCAGATCGACTCCGACAACCTGGCCGCACTGCAGTCCGGCAAGACCGCGACGATCACGGCATCCGGATTCCAGCCGAACGAGGAGGACATCAAGGTCGTCGTGTACTCGACGCCCGTGCAGCTCGACACCGTCGTCGCCGACGCGAACGGCGTCGCGACCTGGACCGGCTCGGTGCCCGCGACTCTCGAGGACGGGGCGCACACGCTGACTCTGCAGGGGTCGGTCACCCGCGGTCTGGAGTTCACGCTCACCCGCGAGAGCGTCGTCATCGGCGCGTGCACGATCGACGGCGCCACTCTGAACTGGGGCTTCAAGGAATCGTTCCGCACCTACATCGAAGGCATCGCGCAGGGCGGCTGGACCCTCACCGACGTGGTCTACGAGTACCCGGACTTCGTCTGGACTGCAGGGAGCGGATCGTACGACGGTGAGACCGGGGCAGGACTCGTCACCTACGGCGGCGCGATCGAGTTCACCGGTCACGACGGAGCACTCGACACGACGCTGTCGAACGTCCGCATCGAGCTCGCGGGTACGACCGGCTACATCGTGGTCGACGTCACCGGCACCACCCAAGGCGGCGAGGTCGTCGACCAGAAGGACATCCGCTTCGCGGAGTTCGAGCTCGGCGACGCCGCACCCGTCGACGGCGTGCTCACGCTGGACGCGCTGCCTGCGACGCTGACGGATGCCGGAGCCGCGGCGTTCGGAACGTACGCCGCGGGCGACGAGCTCGACCCGGTGAGCGCCCTCATCCCCGTCGGCGCGGACTGCGGCGTGGCCGCAGTGCCGGCCGACGACGAGGAGGAGGGCACCGCGTCGGCGGCGACCACCTCGGTGAACGCCGAAGCCGGGATCGTGGCACAGGACGGTGTCCCGATCTGGGTCTGGGTCGTCGCGGGTCTCGTGCTCGTGGCGCTCGCCGGCACCGGTGGCGTGCTGATCGGTCGCCGCACCCGCGCGACCGGCGACAACGCGACGGCATCCGTCGACGCCTGACCGGCATCCTGCACGAACGGCCCCTCTTCGCGGAGGGGCCGTTCGGCGTTCCAAGCGTGGCCGACGATTCGCGCACCGATGACGACCACCGGGTCGCCGACGCCGCGAGCGTCTGTGCAGGCATCCCGCTGACGGCATATGCAGGGGGATAGCATGATCCGCACCGCAGCCGGGGTATCGACGACGACACAGGGGGAACACGGGATGGACACGCAGCAGGATCAGTTCGGCAGGCCGACAGGGGCGTTCATCGGGGCCGCATGGGTGGCGCTCGGTCTGGCGGTGCTCGTCTACATGATCAGTCTGTGGCGCGCTGAGATGGAGCCGTTCGAGAAGGGCTTCTTCCTCGGAGCGTTCTTCTTCGGGCTGGTCAGTGCCGTCGGTCTGCAGAAGTCGGTGCGTGATCGGCATGAGGGCGTCCCGGTCACGACGATCTATCTCGGGGTGTCCTGGATCGGGCTCGCCATCAGCATCGGGATGCTGGGCTGGGGGCTGTGGAACAGTCCGCTGCTTCCCAGCGAGAACGGTCTGTACGGCATCGCCTTCGCCATGGCGGTGTTCGCCACGGTGGTGGTGCAGAAGAACGTCCGCGACCAGCTCGCGTTCAAGGCGCGCCACCCCGAGCTCTACGGGCCGGCGGCTGTCGAAGCTCGCCGTCAGACCGCGCAGGGCGAGGTCTGAGCGGCCGACGAGCGCTCCGAGCGCCCGTCCGCCGCGTCAGGGGGTCGTCGCGGCGAGGCAACGGTGGGAGAATGGAGGCATGTCCTCCTCCGAGACCCCTCAGACCGTCGAAGCGACCGTGCGCCACGTGCCGCGGTACGGCGTGTTCATGGGCATCGGGGTGGTGCTCGGCGTGATCGCCGCGATCATCCTCACCTTCACCGGCAGCTTCGAGGAGTCGCAGGCGCTCGACGTGGTCTACCCGGCGGGTCAGGTCTTCGGATTCCTGCTGCTGTGGACCGCCCCGATCGGTCTGGCCCTCGGCGGCCTCGTCGCGATCGTGCTCGAACGCGTCGCCCGTCGCCGTGACCGTGTGGTGCGGGTCGAGCGCGAGACCATCATCGAAGCCGACTGAGAGCGCTGCGCTCGCTCAGCGACCGGGTGGTCCGAGATCAGGCGAGTTCCGCGATCACCGGTCCGATGGCCGCATCGAAGGCGACGATGTCGCGCCGCAACCCGTCGGTGACCGCGACCGTCAGCTCGCCGATCCACCAGATCCCGCGCTGCGAGAACGGCAGCACCTGCACGTTGAGCTCGAACGAGTGCGCACGGCGGCCGATGTCGCGCTCGAACTCCGCGATCGCGCTGGCGTAGGCCCGATAGGCGTCGCCGCCGGTGTGGCTCTTGACCGCCGACACGTAGCGTTCGTGAGCGGCCTGCGCGTAGCCGATGACGGATGCCGCCAGCGGACGGATGGCTGCCGAGAGCTCCTCCGCTCCGGTCGAGGGCAGGGCGACGAGCGTGTCGAAGCCGTCGATCAGCTCGAGCGGAACCCCGGAATGATGAGCCCGCGGCTCGACCGTCATGTCCCAGTACGCCTGCCACTGCGCCTCGAGCGCGGGCGATGCCTCGCCGGCATCCGATGCACGTGGCGGCAGATCCCGCAGCCCCGGCAGATCGCTGGGAGAGCGGATGCCGAGGGCCTGGCGCAGCCCGAGCGCGACGAGCACCGCGACACTCGCGTCTTCGCGGATCAGCCACTGCGGCTTCTCGGACATGGCCCCATCGTAGGGCGAGGAGCCCGGCATCCGCTCTCCCGTCTCACGGAGATCGGAGTGTCCGACGGGCGGTACTCTTGAGGAGTGGCTGCCTCCCCCAGCAATCCCTATTCCGAAGCCGGCGTCGACACCGCTGCAGGTGATCTCGCCGTCGAGCTGATGAAGTCGTCCGTGCGCGCGACGCACGGACCCGAAGTGCTGGGCGGTGTCGGCGGGTTCGCCGGGCTGTTCGACGCGAGTGCGTTGCTCGGTTACCGCCGTCCGCTGCTCGCCAGCAGCACGGACGGCGTCGGCACGAAGGTCGCGATCGCCCAGGCGATCGACAAGCACGACACGATCGGGCAGGACCTCGTCGGCATGGTCGTCGACGACATCGTCGTGGTGGGCGCGAAGCCGCTGTTCATGACCGACTACATCGCCTGCGGCAAGGTCGTGCCCGAGCGCATCGCCGACATCGTGCGCGGCATCGCCGAGGCGTGCTCCGCCACGGGCACCGCTCTCGTCGGCGGCGAGACCGCCGAGCACCCCGGCCTGCTCGGCCCGCGTGACTACGACGTCGCCGGAGCCGCCACCGGAGTGGTCGAGGCCGACGCGATCCTCGGCGCGGACCGCGTGCAGGACGGCGACGTCGTCCTTGCCGTCGCTTCCAGCGGTCTGCACTCCAACGGGTTCTCCCTCGTGCGCCACATCGTCACCAACGCCGGAATCGCCTACGCCGACCAGGCCGCCGACTTCGGCGCCACCTGGGGCGAGGCGCTCCTCGAGCCGACCCGCCTCTACACGCTTCCCCTGCTGCGCCTCATCGAGTCGCTCGGCGGAGGGGTCCACTCCCTCAGCCACGTGACGGGCGGCGGCATCGCGGCGAACCTCGCCCGCGTCCTCCCGCAGGGCAGCTGGGCCGAGGTCGACCGCAGCACCTGGTCGCCGAGTCCGGTCTTCCGCGTGCTGAGCGACATCGCGGGTTCCACTCTCGAATCGGCGGAGGGCACCTGGAACCTCGGCATCGGTTTCCTCGCGGTCATCGCCGCCGACAAGAAGGATGCTGCGATCGCCGCCCTTCAGGCTGAGGGCATGCCCGCATGGCAGGTCGCGACCGTCGGCATCGGCGCACGTCCCGCCGGTGAATTCGAGCAGGGCGCCAAGGGCGTCGACGGCGGAGCGGTGCGCCTCGTGGGCGCCTACTCGTCGAACTGAACACACGCGCTGAAGAACGGATGAAGTAACCACCCCATGTGCGGCATCGTCGGAATGGTCGGAACGGCTCCGGTCAACCAGGACATCTACGACGCTCTCCTCCTGCTGCAGCACCGCGGCCAGGACGCGACGGGCATCGCCACCGCAGAGCCGAACGGCGTCATGCACAACGCGAAGGCGCAGGGCATGGTGCGCGAGGCGTTCCGCACCCGCGACATGCGTTCGCTGCTCGGCAACGTCGGCCTCGGTCACGTGCGCTACGCGACCAAGGGCACGGCCTCCAGCGAAGAGGAGATGCAACCGTTCTACGTGAACGCGCCCTACGGCATCATCCTCATCCACAACGGCAACCTCACCAACACGCGTGAACTCACCGCCGAGATGGCGCAGCGCGACCGCCGTCACCTGAACTCCTCGAGCGACACCGAGCTGCTGCTCAACGTCCTCGCCGGCGAACTGCAGAACACGACCTCGACCGTCGACCTCGACCCCGAGCGCATCTTCGAGGCTGTCTCGCGCACCCACGAGCGCATCGAGGGCGCGTACGCCGTCATCGCCGTGATCGCCGGATACGGTCTGCTCGCGTTCCGCGACCCGTTCGGCATCCGTCCGCTGATCCTGGGGCGTCGCCCGTCGACCGTCGCAGGATCCGAAGGCAAGGACGAGTGGGTCGTCGCGAGCGAGTCCCTCGTGCTCGAGAACGCGGACTACGAGGTCGTCCGCGAGGTCGAGCCCGGAGAGGCCGTGTTCATCACGAACGACGGCGAGCTTTTCACGCAGCAGTGCGCGGCGGAGCCGACGCTCGCCCCGTGCGCGTTCGAATACGTCTACCTCGCTCGCCCCGACTCCGTCATGAACGGCATCTCGGTCTACGAGTCGCGGCTGCGCATGGGCGACCGCCTCGCCGACACGATCGCGAAGCACGTTCCGATGAACAAGATCGACGTCGTCATGCCGATCCCCGACTCCGCGCGGCCCGCCGCGATGGAGGTCGCCCGCAAGCTCGGCATCGAGTACCGCGAGGGCTTCTACAAGAACCGCTACGTCGGCCGGACCTTCATCATGCCGGGGCAGGCGGTGCGCAAGAAGAGCGTGCGGCAGAAGCTCAACGCCATGTCGACCGAGTTCATGGGCAAGAACGTGCTGCTGATCGACGACTCGATCGTGCGCGGCACCACCTCGAAGCAGATCATCCAGATGGCACGGGATGCCGGAGCCGTCTCGGTGACCTTCGCGTCCGCGGCGCCGCCGGTGCGGCATCCGCACGTCTACGGCATCAACATGCCGTCGCGTCAGGAGCTCATCGCGCACGGCCGGACGATCCCCGAGATCGCCGAAGAGCTCGGCTGCGACCACCTCGTGTACCAGGAGGTCGACGACCTCAAGGCCGCGATCACCGAGGGGTCGTCGGTCGACGACCTCGACATGAGCTGCTTCGACGGCCGCTACGTCACCGGCACGGTGTCGGACGAGTACCTCGCCTGGGTCGAGGGCTCGCAGACATCCTGATGCTCGTGTCCGCGCGCGAGTTCCGCGAGGCGCGGACATGAACGCCCTTCCGCTGTGGCGAGGCCGCGCTCTCGCACTGCTCGGGATCGTCCTCGTGGCGTTCTCGCTGCGATCGGCCGTCGCCTCGCTGTCGCCGGTGCTCGATCACGTCGCCCGAGACTTCTCGGTCTCGTCCGTCGTGGTCGGCCTCATCGGCGCCGCGCCACCGGTGTGCTTCGCGGTGTTCGGTCTGCTGACCCCGCTGGTCGAGCGCAGGTTCGGCCTGGAGCGCGTCGCGGTCATCGCGATCGGACTCGTCGCCGCCGGGCTGCTGCTGCGCGGACTCGCCGTCGACTCGACCACGCTGCTCGGTGCGACCGCGGTGATCTTCGCGGGAGTCGGCTCGGGCAACGTCATCCTCCCGCCGCTGGTGAAGAAGTACTTCCCCGATCGGCTCGGTCTGATGATGACGGTCTACTCGACGACCATGGCGGTGTCGACGTTCATCCCGCCGCTCGTCGCGGTTCCCGTCGCGGACTCACTGGGCTGGCGGGTGTCGCTGGGGCTGTGGGCGGTCTTCGCGCTCGCCGGCATCGTGCCGTGGATCACGATGCTGCTGAGCGGTCGGACGGCACCGGTCGCTGTTGCGAGCCCACGGTCCGATGATCGCGGTGACGAGCTTGCCGGTGACGGACTGACGGATGCCGTCACCACGGCGACCGGTCCGATCTCGACCCGACCCGCCAACCCCCGCATCTTCGGGCGGCTGTGGCGGCTGCCACTGCCCTGGGCCCTCGCGTTCGTGTTCGCGGCATCCTCGTCGATGGCCTATGCGTCTTTCGCCTGGTTGCCGAGCCTGCTGGTCGACACGGCCGGTGTGTCGCCCGCTGAGGCAGGGCTGCTGCTGTCGCTGTTCGCGCTGATGGGCATGCCGTGCTCACTGCTCGTGCCAGTGCTGGTGGTGCGCTTCCAGGCCACGCGCGTGCTGTTCTTCTTCGCGATCGCCATGGGCCTGGTGGGCATCGCCGGGCTTCTTCTCGCCCCGACGTTCGCGCCCGTTCTATGGATCGCGATCTTCGGTCTCACAGCTGCGCTGTTCCCGCTGAGCCTCGTGCTGCTCAGCATCCGAGCCCGCACACCCGAGAGCGCCGTCGCGCTGAGCGGATTCGTGCAGAGCATCGGCTACGGGATCGCCGCGCTCTTCCCCCTTCTGATGGGGCTGCTGCACGACGTCACCGGAGGGTGGCAGGCGCCGTTGCTGCTGCTCGCGGGGGCGCTGGTGATCGCCTGCCCCGCGGGCTGGATCGCCGGGCGTCGACAGACCATCGAGGACCAGTGGGAGCACCGGCACGGACGCTGGTGACTCGACGGGGTGTCCTGAGCGCCCTTCGTCTCGCTTCGCTTGCTCAGGGACCGGGGTGTCCGCGATGACCGGAGTCAGGGCACGACGAAACCCCCGCGCTGGTGTGCGCGGGGGCGGAGCCGAGCGGAGGGGCGGTCAGGCCTTCTCTAGCTCGTCTTCGTCTTCGTCTTCGTACTGATCGGCCCACTTGTCGACGTACTCCGGCTCGGAGTCGTCGCTCGGATGCCCGAGCTCACGTTCCAGCGCGGAATAGTTCACCGACGGACTGAACGACTTGAGTTCGCGGGCGATTTTGGTGTGCTTCGCCTTTTGACGGCCACGGCCCATGCGCGAGACCCCCTCACGAGTTAGCTGCGGGCTGGAATGGGGCCCGACACGTTTCACGACACCGGCTTGAGGCCGGTAAGAGTAGCATTCAGGATAGCACGGTGGTAAGACCCTCTGGCTGAGGCCAGGCTGGTGAAGGGAGTGATCCTCATGACCGACAGCACCTCCGCTCCGCGCGACGAGGCCGCCCAGAACGCGACGCTGCAGAAGGCGGTGATCGTCGGCCTGCAGCCCGGCCAGGCGAGGCGCGTACTCGATGAGGCCGCCAGGTTCGCGGTGCTTCTGCGTGTTCCCCTCGTGGTGGCCCACGTCGATGTGACGCGCTTCGTCACCTACGAGGATCCGGACGGCTACGTGCACTCCGCGCCGATCGACATCAACTTCCAGGCGGGCGCCGCCGAGTTCGAGGCCGTGCAGCGCGAGGCAGCAGCGGCGCTCGACGGCACCGGAATCACCTGGACGGCGCGCCAGCTGGTGGGGGACCCCGCCCTGGCGATCAAGCAGCTCGCGAACAAGCTCGACGCTCAGCTCATCGTCGTCGGCACCCGCAAGCGGGGGATCGGCGAGTCGATCCGCGAGTTCTTCACCGGCTCGGTCGCTGCGCGCCTCGCGCACCGGCAGCATCGGTCGGTTCTCGTGGTTCCGCTCGAGGAGCCGGTGCCCGACGATCAGAAGGAGATCTGGGTCGAGTAGTCCCCGGCATCCTGCCTTCCCGTCGGCCGTCGCCGAGGCCCCTGTCTATCGATGCTCAGCGGGGGCGTCGGCATCCGTGAACGGTCAGTGCCCGGACGGGATGCTCAGCGCTCAGACAGCCGCGGTCAGCGCCCGGACAGTCCGGCCAGTGCCGAGGTCACGGCCTTGGCCGCAGCATCCAGCCCGTCCTCCAACTCCGAGACGATGGATGCCGGCAGCAGCCCGCCCTTGGCCACGTGAGTGCGGAGGTCGGTGCGCACCCTCGCGCGGAACGCGTTGATCACGGCATCCGCTCGGTGCACCTCTTCGCGGCTGGTGAGGCGGTCGTCGTCCTGGGGTGTTCGCGGACGCTCCTTCGAGGATCGCCGGTCGTCCTTCTCGGCGGTCGCCAGGTCGGCGCGGAGGCTCTTCATCGCCTCTTTGACGCTCTGGCGCACCTCGTTGGCGATCAGGCGCACCGAGTCGGTGAGCCCCGCCTCGATGCCCGCGAGATCGGATTCGCGAGAGGAGACCTCGGCGCGTCCGGCATCCGTGATCGCGTAGATCGTGGTGCGGCCGTCGACGGTCTTGGTGACGAGGCCCTCCTCCTCGAGCTTCGCGAGGCGGGGGTAGATCGTGCCGGCGCTGGGCGTGTAGGTGCCGCCCGTGCGGTCGGTCAGGGCCTGGATGATGCCGTAGCCGTGCTGCGGCGACTCGGCGAGCAGCGACAGCAGATAGAGGCGCAGGTCGCCGTGGGAGAACACCGCGGGACTCATGAGTCCCACTCCTCGTCGTTCGCGATCGACTGCGGTGCCCGTCGCAGCACGGTGACGCCGCCCGAGACGGAGTTCGCTCGGAGGTCGACGAAGCGGCCCGCGAGCTCGCCGGTCGAACCGGTGAAGTTGCTCGGACCCGAGGATCCGCGCTCGACGCCGTCGACGAGGATGCGTCCGCTCATCGAACGGATGACGTAGTTCGCGGCGAGCGACTCATCGAGGCGCACGGTCGTGCCGCCCGAGACGGTGTTGACGTTGATGGTGTTCACGTCGCCCGCGGCGTCGACGAGCGTCGCGCCCGAGACGATGTCGATCGTGGCCTTGCGCACGGTGCCCGTCACCGCGACGTCTCCCGAGACGCTGTTGGCGGTGATCGAGCCGGTGAGGCCGCGCACCTGCACGTCGCCGGAGACGGTGTTGACGGTGAGGTCGCCGATCAGGGTGTCGACGATGATGTCGCCGGAGACGGTGTTCAGCCGGGCATCGTTGCGGATGCCGGAGATGAGGGCCCCTGCGCTCACCACGCCGAGGTTCAGGGCGATCGCGCGGGGGACCGCGACGCTCACCTCGGCCTTGGGGCCGCCGGAGCCGAAATTGCGGAACACCTCGAGGAAGTTGTCCCAGCCCAGCTGCGGGTGATCGATCTCGACCGCGCCATCGATGGATTCGATGCGCAGATCCTTGGTGGTGACACCGTGCACCTCGATGCGGATGCCGGGTTCGTCGTGCGCGATCACATCAACCTGCCCGCCGACGAGGCTGATCTTCAGCTTCGTGACGTTCTCGATGTCGATGACGCGTTCCTCGCCCGGGGCGATGAGCCACTTCTCGGTCATGTCTGTTCTCCTTGGTCGGAATCGCGTTATATCGCGTGTGAAGATCGTAACACGATATAACTCGAGTTTGTCAAGGGGTGGGTGAAAACCCCTGGTGGCGGCATCCGCTCTGATCATTGCGTCGGCGCGGTGTCCGCTTTGCAGGCTCGATCCGGGGAGATCTCGCCTGCAAAACGGATTCGGCGCCGACAGAGCGGCGAGAGCGACGGATGCTGAGTCGGCCCGCCGAGCGTCAGGCGAGCGGCTCGGCGTGCCAGATCCGGTCGAGGTAGTCGCGGATCGACCGGTCGGAGGAGAAGTACCCGGTGCGGGCGACGTTGAGGATCGCCGAGCGGTTCCACCGGTCCTGGTCGGCGTATGCGGCATCGACCCGCTCCTGCGCGGCGATGTACGAGGCGTAGTCCGCCAGCACCATGAAACGGTCCTCGTAGAGCAGGTTCGACACCACCGGCTCGAACACCGAGCGGTCGCCGCCCGAGAACGCGCCCGAGGCGATGAGGTCGATCGCCCGGCGCAGTCCGGCGTCCGCCTGATAGAAGTCGCCGGGGCGGTATCCCGCTGACTCGAGAGCCGCGACCTCGGGCTCGGCCATGCCGAACAGGAAGAAGTGGTCATCGCCGACCAGCTCGCGGATCTCGACGTTCGCGCCATCGTCCGTGCCGATCGTGAGCGCACCGTTGAGGGCGAACTTCATGTTGCCCGTGCCAGACGCCTCTTTGCCGGCGAGCGAGATCTGCTCCGACAGGTCGGCGGCGGGGATCACGCGCTCGGCGAGCGTGACGTTGTAGTTCGCCGGGAAGACGACCTTGAGGCGTCCTTCCAGTCGAGGATCCGTGTTCACGACCGAGCCGACCGCGTTGATGAGGTGGATGATCCTCTTCGCCATCGCATACCCGGGCGCCGCTTTCGCGCCGAACAGCGCGGTGCGCGGAACCACGTCCGAGACGGCGACCCGTCCCGAGATCACGCCTTCGTACGTCGTCACCACGTGCAGCAGCTTGAGCATCTGCCGCTTGTACTCGTGCAGGCGCTTGACCATGACGTCGATCAGGTGCCCGTCGCCGACGTGCACGCCGTCGCGCTCGCGCAGCACCGCATCGAGCGTGCGCTTGTTGGCCGCCTTGACCGCCGCGAAGCGTTCGCGGAACGATGCGTCGTCGGCGTAGGGCTCGAGTTCGCGCAGGCGCTCGAGATCGGCCACCCAGCCGTCGCCGATCGCCTCGGTGATGAGACCGGACAGTCCGGGATTCGCCAGTCGCAGGAACCGCCGCGGAGTCACGCCGTTCGTCACGTTCGTGAACTTCTCGGGGAAGAGCTCGCTGAAGTCGTGCAGCACCTTGTCGCGCAGCAACTGCGAGTGCAGCTCCGCGACGCCGTTGACGCGCGAACCAGCGACTGTCGCGAGATATGCCATCCGCACCGACCGGACCGGATGCTCGGCGATGATCGACATGTTCCGGATGCGCAGCTCGTCGTCGCCGAACTGCTCGCGCACGGCATCCAGGAACTCCTCGTTGATCCGATAGATGATCTCGAGGTGCCGCGGCAGCAGGCGCCCGAGCAGATCGACCGGCCACACCTCGAGGGCTTCGGGGAGCAGCGTGTGGCACGTGTAGGCGAAGCACCGCCGGGCGATCGCCCACGCAGCATCCCACTCCATCGCGTGTTCGTCGGTCAGCACCCGGATCAGCTCTGGGACTGCGATCACCGGATGAGTGTCGTTGAGCTGGAAGATCGCCAGGTGCGGGAGGTCGCTGAGCGGGCGTCCGTCGGCGAGCAGGCGGTCGATGACGTCGTGGACGGATGCCGCGACGAAGAAGTACTGCTGCTGCAGACGCAGCTCCTTGCCCTGCGGCGTCGAGTCCTCAGGGTAGAGCACCTTCGAGATGTTCTCGGCGTAGGTCTGTGCGCGCACGGCCTCTTCGTAATCGCCGGAGTTGAAGATGCGCAGGTCGAATGCCTGGGTCGCGACCGCGCTCCACAGACGCAGGGTGTTCACGCGCTCGTTGCGGTACCCCGGCACGAGGAAGTCGTGCGGCACCGCACGAACGTTCCACGCCGGGATCCAGCGGGAGCGCCTCACACCCTCGTCGTCATAGTGCTCGGTGGCGCCACCGAACGAGATCGTCTGCGCGAGCTCGGGACGCGGGAAGTCCCAGGGGGAGCCGAGCGTGAGCCACGAGTCCGGCTGCTCGACCTGCTGGCCCTCGATGAAGGTCTGGCGGAAGATGCCGTACTCGTAGCGGATGCCGTAGCCGATGCTGGGCACGCCGATGGTCGCGAGCGAGTCGACGAAGCAGGCGGCGAGGCGTCCGAGCCCGCCGTTGCCGAGGCCGGGCTCGACCTCCTGCGAGCGGAGCTCATCGAGGTCGACGCCGAGGGAGTCGAGCGCCCCGGATGCCGTCTCGGCGAGGTCGGCGGCGAGCAGTCCGTTGTCGAGCTGCCGGCCGAGCAGGTACTCGGCCGAGAGGTAGTGCACGGTCTTCGACGGCGTCTCATGCTGCGCCGCCTGGTCGTCGATCCAGCGCGCGATCAGGTGGTCGCGCACCGTGTGTGCGAGGGCGAGATAGCGGTCGTTCGCGCTGGACTCGGCGAGGGAGACTCCGAGGTCGCGGACCAGGTGGTCGAGGAACTGCTGGGCGAAGTCGGTCGTCGACACGGTGCGGGTTTCGGTCACCAGATGACCGTAGCGAGCCGATGCGGCGATCGTGTGAAGAACGTGCGAAGAATATCAGTCGAGCAGTTGACCTTGACGTTGCGTCAACTTCTAGCGTGGAGATATCGGAGACGAACGGATGCCGAGAGGAGAGGTCATGACAGGACGCGACTGGTCCATCCAGGAGATCGCCCGGATCGCGGGGACGACGAGCCGAGCGCTTCGGCACTACGGCGACATCGGGCTGCTGCCGCCCTCGCGGATCGGCCGCAACGGCTATCGGTACTACGACGAGACCGCGCTCGTGCGCCTGCAGCGCATCCTGCTGCTGCGCGAGCTCGGACTCGGGCTGCCGCAGATCGGGGATGTGCTGGGGCCCTCGGCAGGCTCAGGGACCCAGGGTGCGTCGACGCCTCCGGGTGCCGAAGCATCCGCTCTGGAGACGCATCTCGCGCTGCTGCGCGAGGAGCAGAGCAGGCTGGCGCGGCAGATCGCGTCGGTCGAGAGCACCATCGAGGGTTTGAGGGGAGGTGAGGAACTCATGGCAGAGAACATGTTCGACGGGTTCGACCACACCCGTCACCGGGACGAAGTCGAGCAGCGCTGGGGCGAGAAGGCCTACGCTGACGGCGACCACTGGTGGCGGGGCATGACGGATACCGAGCGTGCCGAGTGGCAGCAGCGCGTCGCAGACCTGGGTCAGGACTGGATCGCCGCGGCGGAGAGCGGTGTCGACCCGGCATCCGCCGAGGCGCAGGCTCTGGCCCGGCGGCACGTGGAGTGGCTGACGGGCATTCCGGGGACTCCGGCGTCGGCCCCGGGAGGCGACGTCAAGGCGTACGTGACGGGTCTCGGCGAGATGTACGTCGCGGATCCGCGCTTCGGCGCGAACTACGCGACGTCGACCGGCGGCACGCACGGAGCGGAGTTCGTCCGCGACGCGCTCCGCGTCTACGCGGACGCGCACCTGTAGGAGGCGCCCTTCGTCTCGCTGCGCTCGCTCAGGGACCGGTGATTGGAGATCCGGTCCCTGAGCGACGAGCGCCAGCGAGGAGCGCCAGCGACGAGCGCCGTACTGAGCGAGCGAAGCGAGTCGAAATGACGAAGGGCGCCCGCTCGGAACCGAGAGGCTCACGGCATATCGAAGACGCCACCCCGACGCAAGACCGCGAACGGATGCCGCCGCCGGGCGTAGTGTCGTGCCATGACCCGCCGTCGGGAGCCCCCGCACGCGGCACCGCTGTTCACGACGGCGGCTGTCGCCTACGCCGCGAACTGCGCCCTCGGCGCCGCCGTCGCTTCAAGACTCATCGACACGAGTCGCTTCCGCTGGGTGCACCACGCGCTCTACATCGCGACCTGTGCGACCACCGCGGCCGCCGTGATCACCGGCGTCCGCTCGCACCGTCCGGCCGCGCTCACCCTGCTTCCGGCCGCCGTGCCTCTCGCGGCCATCCCGTACCTCGGCACGCACACGCGACGGCATCCGCTCGTGGCGCTCGCCGCAGCGCCGTTCCTCCTGGCGGGACTCCTCGTATCCCGCACTCCCTCCGCCCCCTCCGACCGGAAGTGACCGCATGGACCTGCTCGACGCCATCCGCCGCCGCAAGACCACGAACGGGCCGTTCCTGCCCGATCCGGTGTCGGAGGAGCACCAGCGCATCCTGCTCGAGGCCGCCGGTCGCGCGCCCTCGCAGCTGAACAGCCAGCCCTGGCGGTTCGTCGTGATCGAGAACCGCGACACGATCGAGAAGATCGCGCGCATCTCGGGCGAGAGCATGACCGAGGCGATGTCGAACGGGACGTTCTTCGAGCGGTACAAGCCGTACTTCCGCTTCAGTCAGGCCGAGATGGAGCAGAAGCGCAGCGGGATGCTGTTCGACAAGCTCCCCGCCGCGCTCCGGCCCTTCACGAGCCAGGTGTTCACCAAGCGCGGACAGAAGCTCATGAACACCTTCGGCGTGCCGAAGACCCTCGGCGAGGAGAACCACAAGCTCGTCGCCGGGTCACCACTGCTGCTCGGCGTGATGCTCGACCGCAGCGAGTACCGACCGGGGCAGCTGTCGTCGTTCTACTCGGTGTTCAGCATGGGGGCGGCGATGGAGAACGTCTGGCTCACCACGGTCGAGCTCGGGATGGGCATCCAGTTCATCTCGTTCCCGATGGAGGTGCCGGGCAAGTGGGACGAGATCGTCGAGCTGCTGCGCGTGCCTGACGACCTCGAGCTCATGGCTGTCTACCGCCTCGGGTACGTGCCCCATGACCAGCGCCGCCCGGCGATCGATTGGTCGAGCCACCAGCGCAAGCTCGTGTCGCAGTACGTGTTCCGCGAGAGCTGCGACGAGCCGCAGGCGGGGTGGGATGCTCCGCCCGCGGCTCCTGCGCAGGGCTGAGACTCAGCCGCCGACCTTTCGCGGCAGCATCCGCAGATCTTGTACCGCCGGGCCCTCGATGCGGGTGCCGTCGGGGGCGAAGCGGGAGGCGTGCAGCGGGCAGTCCCACGTGCAGTCCGCGTCGTTCCAGTCGAGCACGCCGCCGAGATGCGGGCACACCGCGTCGACCGCACGGGTGATTCCGTCGACGGTCGAGACCCCGACGGGGAGCCCGCCCCGGTTCGCGACGGTTCCGCGCCCCTCGGCCGGTCGCGGCACCGGCACCGGCCGCGCCTCGGCGCTCGCCCACCCGGTCGCGGCCGCCTTCGCGACCCGTGCCCCCTCCGCCGCACCGCGGGCGAGATCGGCGGGCACCGTGAGGCGGGTGCCCAGTGTCGTCATCCAGTCCGGGCGCTCGCTGCGATGAGCGCCGAGGATCTCGGAGGTCAGCCGCAGCGCGGCAGCCGGGGCATTCGAGAGTCCCCACTTCGCGTAGCCGGTCGCGAGTCGGATGCGACCGAGCCCGCGCGGAAGCGCTCCGACGAAGGGGATGAGGTTGTGCGACTCGTAGTCCTGCGCCGACCAGCGGTGCGTCTCCTCGGCATCCGGGAAGTGACGGCGGGTCCACGCGACGATCTCCTCGATGCCCGCACGCTCGCTGGCGCTGCGCCCGACCGGGTGTCCGTTGCCCCCGACGATGAGTTCGCCCTCGCCAGCCGGTCCATCGGATGCCGACACCGGCCGAATCGATCGGGTGGGTCCGTCGACGGAGATGTACGTCGCGTCCGGCACCTCGCCCGTCACACGGAACGAGACGCAGTATGAGCGGAATCCGCGGATCTTCATGAAGTAGAGCCCGCGATCGAGGATCGGAGACCCGGTGGCGATCACGATGTGCTCGGCGAACAGAGGGCCTTCAGCGGTCTCGACGCGCGTCTCTGGCAGCGCGTGCGCGCTCGCCACGCGGATCCCGGTGTGCAGGGTGCCTCCCGAGGCGAGCAGCTCTTCGGCGAGAGCGGATGCCACTCGCATCGGGTCGATCGTCACCTGGTCCTCGAGGGCGACGGCTCCCGTGAGAGGAAAGGGCGTGGACGGCAGGTCTCCCGGCATCCGCAGCCGAGTGGCGAGTCCGGCTTCGCGGGCCGCGGCGTGCTGCGCGCGCACGCTGTCGAGGCCGGCGGGTCCCTGCGCGTAGGTGTGATCCGTGCGCTTCTCGTAGGGCACCCCGGCATGCTCGGCGAAGGCCAGCAGCCAGTCCCTGCCATCACGATTGGCGTCGACGTAGGCGCGCACGAGCGATGCGGGGTGGTGCGTGCGGATCTCGGCGAGCCGCTGGCCCTGCAGCAAGGAGAGTTTGCCGGTGTTCCCGCCGCTCGCGAGCTGCGCCACGGGTCCCGCGTCGAGCACCGCGACGTCGCGTCCCGCTCGGGTGAGCATGACGGCGGTCGAGAGGCCGGTGAGCCCGGCACCGACGATGACGACATCGTGCCGGGTGCCGGGTTCGAAGGGGATGCCGGCCGGAGGGACGCTGTCGATCTTCCAGAGCGGATGCATGCGGGTAGTCTTCGCCTGCGTGGTCGTCGCGCACAGCGGGTTGACATCGCCGAGGCCGGCTGTCAGAGCGGCGCGTAGAGTGTGCGGGTGACCCTCCGCCGCTTGCTGCTCGTGCTGTCGGGCGGCACGATCGGCACCGCCGCTCGCCTGGGTCTCGCCCTGGTGATCCCGGACGCCGGAGGCTTTCCGGTCGCGACGTTCGTCGCCAACGTCGTGGGGTCGTTCCTCATCGGTGTGCTCTCGGCGTGGCCGCTGGAGGAGCGCCGCGGGGCGGTCGAACTCCGGCTCCTGCTGGGCACCGGCATGCTCGGCGGGTTCACGACGTACAGTGCGTTCACGACGGGGACCGTCGCGTTGTGGGCGGATGCTCTGCCCCTGGCGCTCCTGTACGCGGCAGGCTCCATCGTGGTCGGGCTCGCCTCGGCGGCCGCGGGCATCGTGGCCGCGCCGCGCATCGCCCGGCATCGGGGCGGTCGCTCATGAGCCCGCTGCTCTTCGCTGCGGCCGCGCTCGCCGGAGGTGTCGGCGCGGTGCTGAGGTACGTCGTGGATCGAGGCGTCGGCGGTCTCGTCGGGCGACGGTTCCCGTGGGGGATCCTGTTCGTGAACATCTCGGGCTCGTTCGCGCTCGGGCTGGTCACCACAGCACTGCCCGGGCAGGTCTTCCTGCTCGGGGCCGGGCTGCTCGGCGGGTACACGACCTTCAGCACGGCGATGCTCGACACGGTGGCGCTGTGGCGCGACGGCAAGAGGCCGGCGTCGGCGTTCAACGCCGTGGGGATGCTGCTGCTCAGCCTGCTGGCCGCGGCGGGTGGGCTCGCCCTGGGGTCGCTCACGGGCTGAGCTGCCCGGGGGCATCCGGTCCTGTCTCGGCATCCGCCGGCGTCGGCATCCGTCGGCGTCCGCCCGTGCCGTTCTGCCGGGTGGATTGACGAATGTGGGGTGAGAAAGCGTGTTCTGGGTCGACGTTCGTGCCCTTGGCTCGACATTCTGCGCGCGGCGCGCCCTTCGCCGGGTCCTGAGCGAGGAGCGCAGCGACGAGACGAAGGGCGCTGTGCTCGCTCAGGACCGGGGCGCTCAGGAGGCATCGTCGAAGACGCGACGGCCGACCGTGGTGTCGGTCAGGCGCCAGTCGGTCTCCTTGACCGTGTGGAAGAAGTTCACGAACGACGCCCCGGCGTCGCGCGAGCGCTCGATGAGCATCCGTGACCAGCCCTCCTGCGTGATCCAGTCGTCGGCGGTCGCCTCGTACGGCGGATTCTCGGGCCAGTCGAACACCCACGATCCCCACGCGGCGTACCCCTGGCCGCCGGCGAGGAAGTCGGCGGGGTCGTCGGGAGCGGATGCCGTCTCGGCGATGCCCCACGGCTTGGCGCCCGCGAGCGCCTTCAGCCGCTGGACAGGACCGTTCGGGTCCGCGAATCCGAAGACGTCGTCGGGGCTCTGCCATCCGGCCGACGCCGCGGTCCCGTATCCCCAGTTGAAGCCGTCGAGCGCGAGTGCATCGACAGAGGCGGCACCGGGGTAGTACGCCTCGAACGGATGCGGACCCGCCCCGTAGTTGAGCGGGTTCCACACGAACACCACCTCGGGCGCGATGGCCTGCTTGAGGGCGTAGACGTGCTGCCACATCGCGATGTACTCCGCGGGAGTATTCGCCCCCGCCGCGGTGCCGCTCGACCACGGGCGGCTCGAGTCGTCCATCTCCGGCGCGAACCGCACGAGGATCTCGACATCGGAGGCTCTCGCCGCGGCATCCGTCAGCCACGAGGTCAGATACGCGTCATACGCGCCCGCGGCGATCAACCGGGGCGCGAACTCCGGCTGCGCGTCGGCCGGACGGTTCCAGTCCCAGGGTTCCCACGCGATGAGCAGCGCCGAATCGCGGGCCTCGGCGGCGTCGGCGAAGTCCTCGGGAAAGGCCGACGACTGCACGAAGTCCACGTACGTCGACAGCATCCCGTTGTCGCGGCCGAAGGCCTGCTCCTCGGTGGCCAGGGTCGTCAGATCGTGCGACGCCCAGCCGAGCGTCGGCTCCGTCGAATCGAAGACGGATGCGGCACCGCCGGCCACCGATGTCGTGTCGGCCGTCGCCGCGGCAGACGACGAGACGAGCGCGCCCATCGCGAGCGCAGACGCGAGCAGTGCAGGGACGAGTCGCGGTCGAGCGACCATGGGGGCCTCCGGAACGACGGCCTCCGAGTGGGGGAGTGAGGCCGTACTCTTCCACATTCCCCGGTGTCCCGAGCATCCGTCTAGAGGCGAACGTCCAGCTTCGCCTACCAGAATGTACAAAAGTACATGTACGCACAGGTGGGGGACACACGTGGGTGAGGGATCGCGCAGACGACGCGACCCAGAGGCGCGCCGTCGCGAGATCATCACCGCCGCCGCCGAGCTCATCGTCGAGGTCGGCGTCGATGCGATCACGCATCGCATGGTCGCCGCCCGCGCCGGAGTGCCGCTCGGCGCCACCACCCAGTACTTCGACACCCTCGATGATCTGCGGGACGCCGCTCTCGGCGCGCTCGCTCACGAGATCGAGGCACGGGTCGAACAGACGCGTGCCGAGGTCGTGGCCGAGGGCGTGACCCCCGCCGCGATCGCCCGACTCGTGCATCGCAGCCTCGAGGACGCCCGAGCCGTGCAAGCCGACCGTGCGGTCGTCACCGCCGCCGTGCACGATCCCCGCGTGCGGGAGCTCGCCCGGCATTGGTCCGACGAGGTCATCGGATTCATGGCTCCCATCCACGGCGAGGACAGGGCCCGTGCGGCATCCGTCTTCATCGACGGCGTGCTCTGGCACGCGCAGATCCACGACGAACCGCTCGACGAAGAGCTGATTCGCGACGCGCTCACCGGAATCCTGGGCTGCACCGCTCAGGGCTCTGCGCCACCGTCCACGACATCTTCCGCCGCAGCATCCGTCTGACCCGACCGAGAGAGAACCCCGCCGTGTCGAAACTCGCCGTCCTGAGCCTCAAGAACCGCGCGCTGATCGCCCTGATCACGATCGTCGCCGCGGTGTTCGGCGGGCTCGCCCTGACGAACCTCAAGCAGGAGCTCATCCCCTCGCTCGAGCTGCCCAACCTCATGGTGATGACCACGTACCCAGGGGCCTCGCCGGAGGTCGTCGAGAACGACGTCTCCACGCCCATCGAGTCGGCGATCCAGGGCGTCCCCGGTCTCGAGGGCACGACGGCGACGAGCTCGACGAACGCCTCGATCGTGCAGGCGACCTTCGCGTACGGCACCAACCTCGCCACCGCCGAGCAGAAGATCCAGCAGGCGATCAACCGCATCTCGAGCCAGCTGCCTGACGAGGTCGAGCCTCAGGTGCTCACGGTGTCGATCGACGACTTCCCGGTGATCCAGGTCGCGGTGACCGGGTTCGACGATGCGGAGAACGCGCAGGCCGAGCTCGAGAGCGTGGCGATCCCCGACCTCGAGGACGTGGACGGTGTCAATGCCGCGCAGCTCATCGGTGGTGCCGGTCAGCGCATCACGATCACCCCCGACGTCGCGGCGCTCGCGGCCGCGGGGCAGAGCACCCAGGCGATCAGCGACGCACTGCAGCAGAACGGCACGCTGTTCCCCGGCGGCGACATCACCGAGAGCGATCGCACGCTCACGGTGCAGACCGGTGTGAAGATCTCGTCGGTCGATGAGATCGCAGCTCTCCCGCTGGTCGGCACCGAGCTGACCATCGGCGACGTCGCATCCGTCGTGCAGGAGTCCGACCCGACCACGTCGATCTCCCGCGTCGACGGCGAGGATGCGCTCTCGATCTCGATCACGAAACTGCCGTCGGCGAACACCGTCGAGGTCTCGCACGGCGTGATCGCGGCCCTCGACGAGGTGCAGAAGGCGTTCCCCGACGCGACCTTCACCATCGTGTTCGACCAGGCGCCGTTCATCGAGCAGTCGATCGAGACTCTCGCGACAGAGGGCCTGCTCGGTCTCGTGTTCGCGGTGATCGTGATCCTCGTGTTCCTGCTGTCGATCCGCTCGACGCTCGTCACCGCGATCTCGATCCCGACCAGCGTGCTCATCACGTTCATCGGTCTGCAGGCATTCGGCTACTCGCTGAACATCCTCACGCTCGGCGCGCTCACGATCGCGATCGGCCGTGTGGTCGACGACTCCATCGTCGTGATCGAGAACATCAAGAGGCATTACGTCGGCGACGCCGACAAGGGCGATGCGATCCGCCTCGCCGTGCGCGAGGTCGCCGCGGCCGTCACCGCTTCCACGATCACCACGGTGGCCGTCTTCCTGCCGATCGTGTTCGTCGGCGACATGGTCGGTGAGTTGTTCCGACCGTTCGCGATGACCGTGACGATCGCGATGGTGGCGTCGCTGCTCGTCTCGCTCACGATCGTGCCGGTGCTCGCGTACTGGTTCCTGCGCCCGGGCAAGGTGCTCCTCGACGAGCGGGGGCAGGCGATCGATCCGGAGCACCCGGACGCTCCGCCGACGTGGCTGCAGCGCGGCTATCGGCCGATCCTCGGCTGGACGCTGAAGCACTCCGCGGTCACCGTGCTCATCGCGGTCGGCGTGCTGGGCGCGACGCTGGCCGCAGCGCCGCTGATGAAGGTGAACTTCCTCAGCGACTCCGGCCAGAACACCATGACCGTCACGCAGGACCTCGGCCCCACGGCCAGCCTCGAGGCGAAGTCCGAGGCGGCGACTGCCGTCGAAGACGCGCTGCTCGGCATCGACGGCATCACGAACGTGCAGGCGTCGATCGGCTCCAGCGGGTCGGCTCTGCGCGATGCGTTCTCCGGCGGTGCCGGTGTGACGTACTCGGTTCTCACGGATGCGGATGCCGACCAGGAGAAGCTCCGCGCCGACGTGCAGGACGCGATCGACGGCCTCACCGACGTCGGCGAGGTCTCCGTCGCGGCATCCGCCGGACTCGGATCCAGCGACATCGAGATCTCGGTCACGGCGCCGACCGCCGAGGACCTCGACACCGCCACCCAGGCGGTCGTCGCAGAGCTCGACGGACGCGACGGCATCGGACAGGTCACCGACAACCTCGCCGCATCGCTCCCGTACATCGCCGTGGCCGTCGACCGGCAGGCCGCCGCCGAGCGAGGCCTCTCCGAGGTCGCGGTCGGTGCGATCGTGTCGAACACGATGCGCCCGGAGCAGGCGGGGTCGATCGAGATCGACGGCACCGCCCTGACGATCTACATCGCCGCCGCCGAGCCGCCCACGACCGTCGCGGCGCTGAAGGAGCTCACGATCCCGACCGCGCTCGGGATCGTGCAGCTGCAGGACATCGCGACCGTCGAGGAGCGCAACGGACCGACCTCGATCACCACCGAGAAGGGGCAGCGCACGGCCACCGTGACCGTGCCGCCGGCATCCGACAACCTCGCCACGGCGACGGCCTCGGTGACGGCGGCGCTCGCTGCGGTCGACCTGCCCGATGGTGCGTCGGCCGAGGTCGGTGGTGTCGCGACCCAGCAGGCGGACTCGTTCTCTCAGCTCGGCCTCGCGATGCTCGCGGCCATCCTCATCGTCTATGTCGTGATGGTGGCGACGTTCAAGTCGCTGCGTCAGCCGCTGCTGCTGCTCGTGTCGGTGCCGTTCGCGGCGACCGGAGCGATCCTGCTGCAGATCGCCACGGGTGTGCCGCTCGGTGTCGCGTCGCTGATCGGTGTGCTGATGCTCATCGGCATCGTGGTGACGAACGCGATCGTGCTCATCGACCTGGTGAACCAGTATCGCGAGAAGGGACTGTCCACGGCGGATGCCGTGCTCGCCGGTGGCGAGAAGCGTCTGCGGCCGATCCTCATGACCGCGCTCGCGACGATCTTCGCGCTGACGCCGATGGCGCTCGGCATCACCGGGCATGGCGGGTTCATCTCGCAGCCACTCGCGATCGTCGTGATCGGCGGACTCATCTCATCGACCGTGCTCACGCTCGTCGTGCTGCCGACGCTGTACAACCTCGTCGAGGGTGCGAAGGAGCGGCGCCGGGCGCGTCGCGGCGGGGGAGAAGCGGATGCCGGTTCGGCGGTGCCGGAGGGTGGCTCGGGTGATGGTGGCACGGACGACGGTGGCTCGGACGCCGCTGCGGGTGAGGAGACCGGTGCGCGCACCGACTCCGCGCAGACCACCGATGACCTTCCGCATGCGCCGCAGCTGACCCGTCGGGAGCTCCGCGAGCAGTCGCGCTAGCCCCGCGGGGCGGTGCGGGGGCCGGACGGCTTCGTTGCCGTCGGCGCCCCGCCCGCGTGCGAAAAGTCGGAGTTCCGACGCGACACGCCGTCGCCGAAGGTTCTGAGGCGGCGTGTCGGCGCGGAACTCCGACTTTTGACACATCGCGGACGCATCGCAGACGTGCCGCCGGCGCGTGACCGGGGCGTGGTCAGGCCAGCGAGATGCCCCAGGTGAGGGTCCAGGTCCCGCCCGGCGCCAGACGACGGATGCCGAGACCGCTGTTCAGGCCATCCGCCGGCGCGGTCATCGGCTCGATCGCCACGACCAGCGGGTGACCGGGATAGTTCGTCGCCGTGTAGACCTGCACGAAGTCGAAGCCCTCGCCCTGCCACAGGGTGACGCGGCGTCCGTCAGGAGCGGTCAGCGAGTGACGCACGAGTCCGTCGTCATCGCGGTCGAGGTCGGTGAAGCCGGTGTCGAGGGCGATGTCGCCGAGGCGAACTCCCTCGCGCAGGCGCGGATCGGCCGCGGAGGTTCCGATCGGCAGCATCCGCTCGTCGGTCTCGAACGCGGTGCGGGCGGGCACACGCAGCACGAGATCGTGCGCATCGACGTCGCCGATCGTGACGAAGGGGTGCGTGCCGAGCGCCACCGGAGCCGGGGAATCCGAGGCGTTCGTCAGCGTGTGGGTGACCCGGATGCCGTCGGCCTCGAGCGCGTACTCGACGCGCGTGTCCACCTGGTACGGGTAGCCGGTCTGCGGCACGATCGTGGCGCGCAGCGTCGTGGTCGCGGCATCCGTCTGCGTGATCTCGTATGCCGTGAACCGCAGCAGTCCGTGGCTGGCGTTGTGCAGCGCCGGCTCGCTGAGGGCGAGACGGCGCGAGGTGCCGTCGTCATCCCAGACGCCGTCGCGCACGCGGTTCGGCCACGGTGCGAGGACCACGCCCGAGCAGGACGGGGTGGGGATGTCGAGCGGATAGGTGGAGACGAGGTCGACATCGCCGATGCGCAGCGCGCGCAGGGACGCGCCGACCTGGGCGATCTGCGCGCTGACGTCGCCGGTACGGAGCTGGACCTGTGTGCCGGTGGGGGATGCAGAAGTCACCTCGCCATCGTACGGCGGCGGGCACTCTCCCAGACTCGACCGGTAGACTCGTTCGGTCGGCTTCGGACACCCGCGCAGTGCGCGGACGTTTTTCAATGTGTGAAGTGTGAGTCCAGGGGCCGATGGTGAGCGTCGATCGACGCTAATCAACCATCACATGAATGGCCCCGGCCGCTGACCGTCCGGACTCCGAGCGCAGACTCGGAGTGCTCGCGCGTGTGCGCAGCGCTGTTCTCGTGCGAGAACTCAGAAGGACACACTCATGCCCAAGAACAAGAAGCCCCGCGGCGGACGCCCCTCCGCCAACTTCGAGCCGCGTTACGGCGCGAAGAAGACCTCGTTCCACGACCGCCACAACGGCGGCCCCTCGCGCGATGAGCGCGGCGGTCGCGACGAGCGCGGCGGACGGGCGGATGCCGGTGAGCGCCGCTCCGCGTCGGCCGGCTACGACCGTCGCCCCGGCAGCCGCAGCGCGGGACACCGCGGATACCGTCCTGCCGAAGAGGGCGGCGCGCCCAAGCAGCGGTGGAGCTCGCAGGAGCGGGCCGGCCGTGACGAGGCCCGCAGCATCCGCAACCGCGCAGAGTCGGGTCGCCGCGAGGCCCCGCACACGCGCGACGAGCGCGGCGGCCAGCGTTTCGATCGCACCGAGCGTCCGCGTTTCGGCGGCGATCGTGCGACCGGTGCGCGCCGTTTCGACCGCGATGAGCGTCCCCAGCGCGACGACCGCGGCGGTCAGCGTTTCGATCGGGATGCGCGTCCGCAGCGTGACGACCGCGGCTACGGCGATCGCTCGGCTCGCGGCGGTGAGCGTCCTCGTTTCGATCGCGGCTCGGAGCGTCCTCGTTTCGACCGTGACGAGCGCGGCGGCCAGCGCCCGTCGTTCCGTGATGAGCGCGGCGGCCAGCGCCCGTCGTTCCGTGATGAGCGCGGCGGCCAGCGCCCGTCGTTCCGTGATGACCGGGGCGGCCAGCGTTTCGATCGCGACTCCCGTCCCCAGCGTGACGATCGCGGCTACGGCGACCGCCAGAACCGTGGGGACGAGCGTCCCCGCTTCAACGATCGCGGCTCCGAGCGTCCTCGCTTCGATCGCGACTCCCGCCCGCAGCGCGACGACCGCGGTTACGGTGACCGTCCGGAGCGTTCCTTCGACGCCGACCGGGCGCGCCGCGCCTTCGACCGCGACCGCGCACAGCGCTCGATCGAGGGCGGACGCGACGAGCGCTCGCGCCCGTCGACCGGCGGCGCGTACCGCACCGAGCGTCCTCGTCGTGACGGTGGCGACGCTCGTCCCAGCCGCAGCGACTGGAACGCCAAGCCGAAGGCCGCTTTCGAGCCGACGGATGACGTCGTGCACGAGCGTCTCGAAGCCAAGAGCGTCGCCGCGGTCGAGGTCGAGAACGTGAGCTTCGCCGACCTCGGTCTGGGCTCGAACATCGTCGAGACCCTCGCCAACATGGGGGCGGCCTCGCCGTTCCCGATCCAGGCCGCCAGCATCCCGGCCGTGCTCGGCGGACGTGACGTCCTCGCCCGTGGACGTACGGGCTCGGGCAAGACCATCGCGTTCGGCGCGCCGCTCGTCGAGCGCGTGCTGCAGTCGCAGGCGGGCAAGCGTCGCGAGTTCGGACGTTCGCCGCGCGCGATCATCCTCGCTCCGACCCGCGAGCTCGCGCTGCAGATCGACCGGACGATCCAGCCGATCGCGCGCAGCGTCGGCCTGTTCACCACCCAGATCTACGGCGGCGTGCCGCAGGGACGTCAGGTCGGTGCGCTCAAGAAGGGCGTCGACATCGTGATCGGCACACCCGGCCGCATCGAGGACCTCATCAAGCAGGGCAAGCTCGACCTGTCGGACTGCCGCATCGCGGTGCTCGACGAGGCCGACCACATGTGCGAGCTCGGCTTCGTCGAGCCCGTGCAGCGCATCCTGCGCGCGACCGCCGACGGCAGCCAGAAGCTGTTGTTCTCGGCTACGCTCGATCGTGAGGTCGCGGCTCTCGTCGACGAGTTCCTCGTGGACCCGGCCGTCTACGAGGTCGCCGGCGAGGACCAGGAGTCGAGCACGATCGAGCACCGCGTGCTCGTGATCGAGCACCGCGACAAGGCCGACATCCTCACCTCGCTCGTCGATCGCGACGGCAAGACGCTCGTGTTCGCGCGCACCCGTGCCTACGCCGACATGCTCGCCGAGCAGTTCGACGACGCCGGCATCCCGGCCGTCTCGCTGCACGGCGACCTCAACCAGGCCAAGCGCACGCGCAACCTCGAGCGACTGACGTCTGGTCGGGTCAACGTGCTCGTCGCGACGGACGTCGCCGCCCGCGGCATCCACGTCGACGACATCGACCTGGTCGTGCAGGCCGATGCTCCGGACGAGTACAAGACGTACCTGCACCGTTCGGGCCGCACCGGTCGTGCCGGTCGCTCGGGCCGGGTCGTGACGCTCATCACGCGCCAGCGCCAGCGTCGCATGTCGGAGCTGCTCGAGCGGGCCGAGATCGACGCGCCGTTCGAGAACGCGCGCCTCGACGACGACCTGATCGAGGAGATCGCCGGTCGCGTGCCGACCGCGGCCGACCTCACCGCCTGACGCACGTCGCACGAGGCCCCGCCGCACCTGGTGCGGCGGGGCTTCCGCGGTTCCCGCACCGGGTGCATGGGCGGCGCGTCGCGGCGGCGTCGAATGCACGTGCACTCGCCGAGTGGACGGCTTGTCTACGTCGATATCCCGTGCATTCGGCGAGTGCACGTGATCTCGACGGGCGGGCGGGGTGCTTCCGGTCAGGTGATCTCGTGCTCGTGCACGGTCGTGGTCAGCGTCGTCCCGTTGAGGTCGAGGTAGAGCACGCGCTCGGTGACCGTGAGAGTCAGCGTGTTGCGGCGCTCGATGAGCGGGACGGCCGACTCGATGAACCCGGGGTCGAAGCTGTACACGCGCACGTCCTCTGCGCGGTGGATGCGCTTGTCGGCCCAGGGCGCCATGACCTTCGCGGGATCGCGGTGCGTGTACACCACGGTGCGCTCGGCCTGCCGGGTCGCGAGGTGCAGGCGCTCGGCATCCGGCGCTCCCACTTCGATCCAGGCGGTGATGAGCCCGGTCAGATCGCGCACGAGCACGGCGGGCTCGTCGGTCGACGACACGCTGCCGCCGAACGCGATGCCCTCGGCGAATTCGAGGCCGTAGGCGAGGATGCGCGTGAGCATGTACGCGTCGGTCTCGGACGGATGCCGCGCCACCCGCAGCGAGTAGTCGTCGTACACACCCCGGTCGGTGTCAGCGAGCTGCACGTCGAAGGTGTACATGGTCGAGCCGATTGCCATGCGTCCAGCCTATGGGTGGCCGGGGGTGCGGCACGTCGAGGTCAGAAGAGCATCGGCTGCGCCGGGGCGGATGCCGGCGCCGTCGGCCCCGTGGAACGCACACCGGTCGGCGAAGGGAACGAGACGTTCCTCGTGCCGCGCACGGGGTAGTCGTCCTCGTGCCGACCGTCGAGTCCATGTCGACGGATGAGCGGTCTGACCCGCTTCGACAGCCATTGTCGGTAGGCCTTCGGCGCCTCGGCCGACATGCCCGGATAGAGCCCGCGGTACGACGAGAGCAGATCGGGCCGCGCCTCGCCGAGCCACTGGAAGAACCAGGGCTTCACGCCGGGGCGCAGGTGCAGTGCCCCGTACACGACCCGCACCGCTCCGGCTTCCTTGATCCGGGCGAGCGCGGTATCGATCGCCTCGAGGGAATCGGTCATGTGCGGCATGATCGGCATGAGGAACACGGTGACCCTGAATCCGGCATCCGTCAGCGCCCGCACGGTGTCGAGTCGCACCTGCGTCGTCGGCGCTCCCGGTTCGATCGCTTTCTGCAGCTCGTCGTCGTACATCGCGATCGACATCTGGATGTCGACGTGCACCCGCTGCGCGGCCTTCACGAGCAGCGGGATGTCGCGGCGGATCAGCGTTCCCTTGGTGAGGATCGACATCGGCGTGCCCGAGGCGGCAAGGGCCTCGATGATGCCGGGCATGAGCTTGTAGCGGCCCTCGGCGCGCTGATACGGGTCGGTGTTCGTCCCCAGGGCGACGAGCTCGTGCTGCCAGCTGCCCTTGCGCAGCTCGCGTTCGAGCACCTCGACGACGTTCGTCTTGACGACGATCTGCGAATCGAAGTCCGCCCCTCCGTCGAGGTCGAGGTACTCGTGAGTGCCGCGAGCGAAGCAGTTGTGACTGATCACGCCATTCGCGACGAAGTCTCCGGTGCCGGTCGTGATGTCGAGCATGTCCCGGGTCTCACCCAGATCGGTGATCTCTACGACTCTGAGGTCGGAGGCCGTCTTCACCGCGGTGCCGAGGATGTCGAGCTTCCTCGAGATCGCTGGTGCGGCCACCGTGAACATTCGTTGGCGGGCGGGAAGGCCGCCGGTGACGCGGATGCTCTGCACACCGTTCTCGCGCGGAGGCTCGGTTGTGTAGGGGATGTCGAAGCGCGCCAGCGCGATCCGTATCTGCTCGAGGATCGTTTCGTTCTTGTTGGAGATGCGGAGTACGCCGCGCGAACAACTTCCTTCTGCGTCGAAGATGCCTCCGAGGAAACCTGCGAGCCACTCGTGATCAGGGCGGTCCGGTTGCACGATGAGCCGTTCCACCGTTGCGACTCCTGAGCGGGAAGCTGTGTGAATCGCCTCGGAAGCGCGGCGAGTCTCACTCGCCGGACTGAACGGGCGCAGATACGTTGTGACACCCTCGATGTCGAGGAACTCCCGTGTGCGGGCGAGTGCTTCCTCGTCGACGAGCGCGAGACGGAACATGTTGATCGTCCGTGTCCGGGTCGCGCTCGGATACGTCCCGTGGAAGATCATCCCGTCCCCGCGGATCATTCCTGACAGATACCCCCGTCGGTAGGACTCCGAAGAGTGATCGATGGCCTCGTGCTCGCGACCGATGCCGAAGCCCATGAGACGGTTGGTGGTCGTCAGATGCGGTCGTTGCCCTGAAGGCGCGTCGGACACGTACTTCCATCCCCGATCGGTGAGGAAACGATGATCGCCGCTCGCCACGAGCAGCGTTCCATCGGCGAGAGCGACTCGGAACGCGGGTTTCCGAGTCGGCCACTTCGCCAGGATGGGAGTACGCACATAGCGCCGGTAACCTCCGACCTTCTCGGTGCCGATCACCTCGTCACCGATCTCGAGATCACGTAGTGGCCGCTGACGTCCGTCAGCGCAGAGGATCAGCGTGGCAGGATCGACGCAGTACACGCAGGCATGGCTGCAGCCACGATAGGGATTGATCGTCCAGGCGAACGGCATCCGTGAGCCGCCGGGCACATGGTTGAGCGCCGACTTCGACAGCACCTCATGGAAGGTCATCCCGGCGAACTCGGGGGTCGTCAGTGACCGGATGATGCCGCTGCGGCTCTCCAGCCCGGGCAGGGCGGCCTCATCCACATCTCCGACTGTCTGACCCTGCCATCGCATGCTTTATTCGAACATAGAAGCGAAACTGCGTCAACCTGTTCTGCGGAGGCTCTCATGCAATATGCGAGAGGATGGAGCAATGGACTCCGCGCGGCAACCCCAGCACGCCCCGCCGCGCTCACCCTTCCGCGGGCCGGCGCTGCCCCTCGGGCTCGCCGTGACGGCGATCGGCATCCTGCTCTCCCTCGGCGGTACCCCGAGTGCATTGTCATCGCCCGCCGCCCACCAGTTGCCGCTGCCCCAGGTTGTGCAGCAGGTGCCCTCGGTCGAGACGGATGCCGTCGCGGCGGCGGATCCCTGCACGGACCAGGCGGTCATCGACGCGATCGGCGCCGCAGACGACGCGGCGACGATCGCGGGGTTCGGCGGGGCCGACGCGTTCCGCGCCGCGGTCATGGCCGGCAACGCGCCGTGCATCGCCCTTGACGACCCCGCGCACGTCTGGGTGGTCGTCAACAAGACCCGCCCGCTCAATCCCGTCGACTTCGCGCCCTCCTCGCTCGTCCAGGCTCCGGTCCAGGTGACGACCCGATCCGGCGAGCTGCGTCCCGATGTCGCCGCGGCGCTCGGGGAGCTGGCCGCCGCGGCCGCTGCCGATGGCGTCGGGCAGATCGGTGCGAACAACGGCTACCGCTCGTACGACCTGCAGGTGCGCACGCATGACAATCACGTCCGCAACGAGGGGCAGGCGAGCGCCGACGCGCTCTCGGCGCGTGCGGGTTACAGCGAGCACCAGACCGGACTCGCTCTCGACCTCGTCGCCTGCGCGCCGTGCGGCAGCATCGAGGCGTTCGGCGGTACGGTGCAGGGGGCCTGGGTCGCCGAGCATGCGTGGGAGTACGGCTTCATCGTGCGGTACGAATCCGGAGCCACCGGCATCAGCGGATACTCGCCCGAGCCGTGGCACATCCGCTACATCGGCGTGGAGCTCGCGGCTGCGTATCACGCCGGCGGGTATCACACGCTCGAGGAGTTCTTCGGGCTGCCCGCGGCTCCTGATTACGTCGGTTGACCGGCGGTCGCCGATCGAGGTTGGCGGCATCCGCCGGTCGGTGTCGCGGCATCCGCCGACCGGGGTTGGCGGCATCCGCCGACCGGTGTTCGCGGCATCCGACAATCGCGGTACCCAGTCCCATGAAAAGTGGGATGCATTCCCACAAATCGCTGTCGTGCCCCGTATTCCCGGCATAGAATCGCCGGAGCAAAGACGCACGACACGTTCGGGAGGACGCCATGGAACGCGACATCTACGAAGAGGACCACGAGGCCTTTCGCGACCTCGTCAAGGATTTCGTCAAGCGCCACGTCACGAACGAGGCCATCGAGAAGTGGGATGCCGACGGCGAAGTCGACCGCGCCACCATGCTCGCCGCCGGTGAGGCCGGCATCATCGGGCTCTCCGTCCCGGAGGAGTTCGGCGGAGCGGGCATGCTGCAGGACTACCGCTTCCGAGCGGTCGTGAACGAAGAGGTCATCGCGGCGGGCGCCGGCTCCCTGGCCGGTGCGTTCGGCATCCAGGACGACCTGGCCGTGCCGTACCTCGTGCACATGGGTACGCAGGCGCAGAAGGAGAAGTGGCTCCCGCGCATGGCGACCGGCGAGATCGTCGGCGCCCTGGCGATGACCGAGCCCGGCGCGGGTTCCGATCTGCGCGGCATCAAGACGACCGCCAAGAAGGTCGACGGCGGGTACCTCGTCAACGGCGCCAAGACCTTCATCTCCTCGGGGGCGACCGCCGATCTCGTCGTCACGTTCGTGAAGACCGGCGAGGGGAACCGACCGGATGCCTTCAGCCTTGTGCTGATCGAGAACGGCATGGAGGGCTTCGAGCACGGCAAGAAGCTGAACAAGATGGGTTTCCACGGCCATGACACAGCCGAGCTGTCGTTCAGCGATGTGTTCGTGCCCGAGGAGAACCTCATCGGGGGTGCCGAGGGCAACGGCTTCGTGCAGCTCATGATGAACCTGCCGCTCGAGCGCCTGTCGATCGGTGTCGCCGGCGCCGCGGCGGCGCAGGCGGCCCTCGATTGGACCGTCGCGTACACGAAGGACCGCGAGGCGTTCGGCGAGCGGATCATCGACTTCCAGAACAGCCGCTTCCGGATCGCCGACATGGCCGCGACCGTCGACGCGCTGTGGGCCTACATCGATCGCGCACTGCTCGCGTACTCGCGGGGTGCGCTCACCGCAGAAGAGGCAGCAAAGGTCAAGTTCTGGGCCACGGAGCGCGAGTGGGAGGTGCTCGACACCGGGGTGCAGCTGCACGGCGGCTACGGATACATCACGGAGTACCCGATCGCGCGGGCCTTCCTCGACGCGCGCGTGCACCGCATCTACGGCGGCACGAATGAGATCATGCGCGAGATCGTCGGCCGCCAGATCGCCGGCAAGCGCTGACGGTCGCGAGGGGCCCCGGATCACAGCATCCGGGGCCCTCCGTGTACTCGGCGGGCGCGCCGGCGACGCGTGCGAGAAGTCGGACTCTCGGCGCGACACGCCGGCGACGGATGCCGCGGCACGGCGTGTCTGCCCGGATCTCCGACTTTTCGTACGCGAGGCGCGGTGGTCAGCGTCGGTGGCCGACGCCCGCCGTGCGCAGTCGGTCGGCGATGCGGATGCCGAGCGCCGTGGCGCCGACGCAGCTCGCGATCGTCACAGTGAAGAACAGCACCTGATACCAGAGCCCGAGGCTGCCCAGGTCGAACCAGGCCCACGCCGAGATCGGGTAGATCACTCCGATCGCGACCGCGCCGAGATAGTGCATCCACGTGCCCCAGTAGCGCCAGATCACGAACAGGAACGGCAACTCGGTGAACGCCGCCCACCACAGGTTCGTGAGCACGCTCGTGAACCCGTAGCCCGAGAACGGCACCATCACGAGTCCCGCGATGAGAGCCACGAGCAGCCCGACGAGCGGACGCCGCAACAGCCGCAGCGCGACCACCGACGGCAGCAGCCAGAGACCCGCCAGAGCCATGCCGATGAACGACAGCGGCCCGACCGTGAGCACGGTCGACAGCCAGTTGGCCGGCACGAGTAGCACGGCCCCGGCCACGCCGAGCGCCGCGCACGTCAGCAGCAGCGCCGTCGGGAACCGGAACGGGGGCCGCGCGTCCGCCGCGGGGACGGTTCCGACTTCCTCGCGCGCGTCGTCACGGTTCGCCTCGGCGGCGTCGGAGGCGTTCGCTCCCGCGCTCACGCGAGGGGCTCCGCCGCGGCCTCGCGAGCGGCCTTCGACGTCGGGGACGCCGCGCCGATGCGCCAGTACCCGCAGAAGCTCACGGTGTTCTTGTCGACGCCGCGCTCGCCCACCAGCAGCTTCCGCGCCCCCGACGCGAGAGCCTGCTCGCCCGCCGCATAGCTGTGGAACGGTGCGGCCGGCAGCTCGACATCGCGCAGCGCCGCGAGCGCCAGCGCGCCGGGTGCCTCGGTGTGCGGCCGCACGATCCACTCGACTTGGATGCCGGCGGGATGGGCGAAGTCGAGAGCATCGGCCTCCGAGGGCACCTCGATGATCGCGCGACCGGTCGCGTGGGCGGGGAGCGATTCGCAGATCGACGAGATCGCGGGCAGCGCCGTCTCATCGCCGACCAGCAGCACGCGCTCGGTGCCCCGCTCGGGGTTGAACGTCAGCCCCTCGTCGATGATGAGCACGTGCTCGCCGGGTTCGCACGTCTCCGCCCAGCGGGATGCCGGCCCCGCGGTGCCCTCGGCCGCCGAGCCGTGCAGCACGAAATCGACGTCGAGCTCGGCTGCGGCATCCGTCGTCCCGGGGCGGAACGCCCGCACGCTGTAATTGCGCATCACCGGACGTTCGCCGTCGGGGATGCGCAGGAACTTCAGATATCCGAACAGTCTGTTGGCCTTCGCCGGCACCCGGTCGAGTCCTGCGTCGCCGCCGATCGGGAGGAACAGCCGGAACCACTGGTCGTAGCCCATCGGCCGGAATCTCTCGATCTCGCCGCCGCCGAGCGTGACGCGGATCCAGTGCGGCGCGAGACGCTCACGGCGCAGGACGGTGAGCTGGATGAGCTCGGCGGAGAGAGGCTTCACGAGCTTGCTGTAGGCCATCGGGGGGCGCCTTTCAGAGAGGGAGCTGCCAGGGGAAGAACACCGCGAGGATCGCGGCGGATGCGCCGAGGCTCAGCACCACGAATACGGTGTCGCGGGTGCGGAAGGGCACGAGGTGCCGCTCGGTCCGTGTCGAATGGGCGCCGAACGCGCGCGAGTCCATCGCCAGTGCGACCCGCTCGGCATGCCGGATCGCGCCCGCCAGCAGCGGCACGATGTACCCCCAGCCCCGCGCGATGCGGGCGAGGGGGCCACGGCCGCCGTGGTAGCCGCGCACCCGATGCGCGGCACGGATCACCGACAGCTCATGACTGAAACGCGGCACGAAGCGGAACGCCGCGAGCGCCGTGTAGCCGATGCGGTACGGCACGCGCAGCTGCTGCACGCTCGCCCGCACGAGGTCGGGGCCGGTCGTGGTGAGGCCGCCGATGAGGGCGAGCGAGACGATCGCGCCGAGTCGCAGCGCGGTGGCGGCGCCGAGCATCAGCGCGCCGCTGTAGAGCGTCCAGTCGCCGATCTGCAGCACCGGAGCGGTATCGTCGACGATCGCGGTATCCACCCACAGCGAGAAGCTGAGGCCGATCACCGCGATGCCGAGGGGGAGCGCGGCGAGCAGCGCGAGCAGCCGCGCGGTGATGCGGGCGCCGGCGAGCAGGATCGCGTAGCCCAGCACGAGGAAAGCCGTGGGGGTGGCGAGGTCGCGCACGAACACGAGCACGACCATCGCCGGTGCGAAGCCGACCACCTTCGCGAGCGGGTTGAGGGCGTAGAGGAACTGGCGCCGCGAGGTCACCGTCATCCGCGCGTAGGGATCGATCACCGCGCTCATGCCTCTGCCCTCCGCCGATGAGCCGCGAGCACGCGGTGCAGGGCAGGCAGACGGAGTCCCGCGGCGGTGAAGATCCGCTCGTCGGCGAAGAGGTCGGGGGTGGCACCTGCCGCGTGCACGCGGCCATCGGCGAGCACGACGGTGTGCGTGCTGTGCTCGGCCACCAGCTGCAGGTCGTGCGTGACGATGACGACCGTGGTGCCTTCGGCGCGCAGACCCTGCAGCAGGGACAGGAGCTCGGCGGCACGAGCCCGATCCTGTCCGAACGTCGGCTCGTCGAGCGCGAGAACGCGTGGACGGGTGATCAGCGCGGTGCCCACCGACAGGCGGCGCTTCTCCCCGCCCGACAGGAGGAACGGATGCACCTCCGCCTTGTGCGCGAGACCGAAGCGGTCGAGCATCCCGGTCACCCGCTCCGTGATCTCGGCATCCGGAAGCCGGCGCAGCCGCAGACCGTGCGCGAGCTCGTCGAACACGGTGTGCGCGATGAACTGGTGCTCGGGGTTCTGGAAGACGAAGCCGATCCGGGCGGCGAGGTCGCGAGGCGACGCCGAGCCGGGGTCGATGCCGTCGACCTCGACCTGGCGCTTCGGCGGCGGGACGACACCCGCGAGCGCCTGGATCAGCGTGGTCTTGCCGGCGCCGTTCGCGCCGACGATCGCGGTGAGGCTGCCGGGGGCGAGGTCGAGATCGACGCCGTGCAGGATCTCGGTGCGTCCTCGGCGCACGGTGAGGCCACGGGCTCGGAGGATCGGGGTGTCCTGCGGCGGGGCGCCCTTCGTCGGTGCGCCGTTCGTCAACCGCGAAGCGAGACGGATGCCGTCGAGCTGCGCGGCGAGCTCCTCCGGAGTGAGCGGCAGGGGATCGAGGCGGATGCCGTCGGCACGCAACCGCAGACCCTCGAGCGTCGCCGCGGGCAGCCACACACCCATCTCGACGAGCTCATCGACATGATCGCGGATGATGTCGGCCGCAGGACCGTCGAAGGCCAGACGTCCCTCGCGATCGAGCACGATCGTGCGGGTGACGAAGCCCATCGCGGCGTCGAGGTTGTGCTCGACGAGCAGGATCGCCCTGTCTCCCGAGGCGACCACATCGGCGAGCGCGGCGTACACGTCGTCGACGCCCTGCGGATCGAGGTTGGCGGTCGGTTCGTCGAGCACGATCAGCGGTGACCCCATGGCCAGTGCGCAGGCGATCGCGAGCCGCTGCCGCCCTCCGCCCGAGAGTCGATCGGGGTTCTCGGCGCGGCGATCCCACAGGCCGACGCGACGCAGCGCGTCGTCGGTGCGTGCCGCCACCTCGTCGAGCGGCAGCCTCAGGTTCTCGGGGCCGAAGGCGACCTCGTCGTAGACGCTTCCCGTGACGATCTGAGCATCCGGGTCCTGGAACACCATCGCGACGCGCGTGCTCAGCTCGGCGGTCTGCGCGTCGGCCGTGTCGAGATCGCCGGCATGCACCGAACCCGTCATGGTCGCAGGCAGCGCGTGCGGGATCAGGCCGTTGAGCGCGAGCGTGAGGGTCGACTTGCCGGAGCCGGAGGGGCCGAGCAGCAGCACGACCTCGCCGGGATGGATGTCGAAGCTGATCTCGCGTGGCGAGGGGTGCACGGCATCCGCGTGGGTGAGTGAGACATCACGCACGCGGAGGAGAGGCGCGGATGAGCGCACGGCGATACCCCGGGTCGGCAGAAACGTACCCTGCCAACTTAGCTGAGCCTAACCTTCAACGCAGGCTCAGCCCGCGTCGCCGGTCAACGGCGGGCCACACCTGCGCGACTCAGCGCCGCTCCGATGGCGAGTCCGACCGCCGTCCAGGCCACCGGTCCGAGTACCGAGACGGCGAGGTAGGCGATCTGCGCCCAGAGCGGCATCGTGCCCAGGTGCGCGGCGAAGAAGACCACGACGGCGACGAGCACGCCGATGACCCCGGCCGAGATGAAGAAGCGCCACGCGCCCCAGGCGCGGTAGCGGGTGAGCGCGGCGACGCCCTCCTGGATGGCGCCGAACAGCAGTGCCGTGCCGATGAATCGGAGCGCCCAGGCGGGGTTGAACGCGCTCGAGACGAGGGCGGCGATCACGTGAGTGATGAGGGCGACGAGCGGCTTGCGCAGCACCTCCTGGGCGATGATGCCCGGCAGCACGTGCGAGCCGAGCACGAGTCCGTAGAGGAAGAGCAGGGGGCTCGCGAGCAGGATCGGCGTGACCCACCCGGCGATGCCTCCGATGATGCCCGTGGCGACGCCGACCGCTGCGCAGATCAGCAGCACCCTGGTCGACAGGGAGGAGGAGGGGGATGCCACCCGTCCAGCCTACTTGCGCACACCCTGTACGCGGGCTGCGGACGCCGTGGAAAAGGCGGTCGTGCGCGGGGTTCCGCCCGTCTGCAGCGGCGATACGGCACCGGCCCCTCCGAGTCCCCGGCGCCGTTCGTCGCGTCACCCGCGCCGCTCGTCGCACGATCGTCGCGGCCCGAGGGACGCTACGGCCGCCGTTTCCTAGCGTGGAAGGAACGCAAAGACGCGCACACCGAGGAGAACCCCCCATGACCGCACCATCGTCGCGCCGCGGCGCCGCACTCGACGACGATCCCGTCATCGTCACCGACCCTTCGCTCCCTCCCGTCGCTCTCTCGGCCGAGCATGACGAGAAGAGCAGGCGCTGGACCCTGCCGAAGATCCTGCTCTGGGCGGCGATCGCGCTGCTCGGAGCCGTCGCCTGGACGATGCTCGCCATCGTCCGCGGCGAGACCGTCAACGCGATCTGGTTCGTGTTCGCGGCCGTCTGCACCTACCTGATCGGCTACCGCTTCTACTCCAAGGTGATCGAGCGGTACATCACCCGACCGGACGACCGCCGGGCGACGCCCGCCGAGATCAAGCAGGACGGCAAGGATTACGTCCCCACCGACCGCCGTGTGCTCTACGGCCACCACTTCGCCGCCATCGCAGGTGCCGGACCGCTCGTCGGCCCGGTGCTCGCGGCGCAGATGGGATTCCTCCCCGGCACGATCTGGATCATCCTCGGCGTGGTCTTCGCCGGTGCGGTGCAGGACTACACGGTGCTGTTCTTCTCGATGCGCCGCGGCGGCCGGACCATCGGCCAGATGGCTCGACAGGAGCTCGGCAAGATCGGCGGGACCGCCGCGATCATCGCCTCGCTGCTGATCATGCTCATCATCGTCGCGATCCTCGCCCTCGTCGTCGTCAATGCGCTCGGTGAGAGCCCCTGGGGCGTCTTCTCCGTCGCCATGACGATCCCGATCGCGCTCTTCATGGGCGTATACCTGCGCTACCTGCGCCCCGGCAAAGTCACCGAGGTCTCGATCATCGGCTTCGTGCTGCTCATGGCGGCGATCATCGGCGGCGGCTGGGTCGCCGGCACCGAGTGGGGTCAGGCGATCTTCCACCTCGACCGCACCACGATCGCCTGGGGCATCATCGTCTACGGCTTCATCGCCGCCGTCCTGCCCGTGTGGTTGCTGCTCGCCCCCCGCGACTACCTGTCGACGTTCATGAAGATCGGTGTGATCGTGATGCTCGCCGGGGCGATCGTGCTCGTCCGCCCCGAGATCACAGTGCCGGCGATCAGCGTCTTCGGCGAGAACGGCATGGGTCCGGTGTTCGCCGGTCCGCTGTTCCCGTTCCTGTTCGTGACGATCGCCTGCGGGGCGCTGTCGGGATTCCATGCCCTGATCGCGTCGGGCACCACTCCGAAGCTCGTAGAGAAGGAGAAGCAGACCCGGTTTATCGGCTACGGTGGCATGCTCATGGAGTCCTTCGTGGCGATCATGGCGCTCGTCGCCGCGATCTCGATCGACCAGGGCATCTACTTCGCGATGAACGCGCCGGCTGCGGCGACAGGCGGAACCGTCGAAGGGGCCGTCGCCTTCGTGAACTCGCTGGGGTTGACCGGGGTGAACCTCACTCCCGACATGCTCACCGGCACGGCCGCGGCGGTCGGTGAGGAATCGATCGTCTCGCGCACCGGCGGCGCTCCGACCCTCGCGCTCGGCCTCGCCCACATCATGCAGCAGGCCCTCGGAGGGCAGGCGCTCATGGCGTTCCGGTACCACTTCGCCATCATGTTCGAGGCGCTGTTCATCCTCACCGCAGTGGACGCGGGCACCCGTGTCGCCCGCTTCATGCTGCAGGACTCGATCGGGGCATGGTTCCCGAAGTTCCGTGACGTCTCGTGGCGTCCCGGCGTGTGGATCTGCACGGCGATCATGGTGGCGGGCTGGGGAGCGATCCTCATCCTCGGCGTCACCGATCCGCTGGGCGGCATCAACACGTTCTTCCCGCTGTTCGGCATCGCCAACCAACTGCTCGCCGCGATCGCGCTCGCCGTGGTGCTCGCGATCGTCGCCAAGCGCGGACGCAGTTACGTGAAGTGGCTCTGGATCGTCGCGGCGCCGCTCGCGTTCACTGCCGTCGTGACCGTCACGGCCTCGCTCTACAAGATCTTCTCGCCGGTCCCGGCGATCGGGTATTGGGCGAACCACTTCCGCTACCTCGATGCGCTGAACTCGGGCGACACCTCCCTCGGAGAGCCCCAAGTGCTGCAGGCGGTCATCCGCAACACCGCCGTGCAGGGCACGCTCTCGATCATCTTCGTTACGCTCGCCCTGATCGTCATGATCGCCGCGGTCGTCGTCACCATCACCGCGATCCGCTCCGGCGGAGGTGCGAACACCGAGGACGCCCCGGTCGCCTCGCGCAGGTTCGCGCCGGCCGGATTCCTCCCGGGCGCGGCGGAGCGCGAGCTCGAGAAGCAGTGGGAGCCGATCCTCACCGACGAGCGCCGGGCCGCGAGGCACTGAGATGGCGACCATCGATCGGACGGATGCCGTCGCCACCCCGCTGCGCGCACTTCTGGGTGCCGCAGCGCGGGTGGGGCGCGGCATCCGCTGGTACGTCACGACGTTGATGGGCGACCGCGCCTACGACACGTATATCGCACATCTCGCCAGGGCGCACCCGGATGCGCAGCCGATGACGGAGCGCCAGTTCTGGCGTCAGCGCATGGACGATCAGGACCGCAATCCCGGTGCCCGGTGCTGCTGAGCTGGCGCCCTTCGTCTCGTCGCTGCGCTCCTCGCTCAGGGACCGGGGGTCGTGAGGGTGCTCAGAGCGCGGGCGGCGCTTCGTCTCGTCGCTGCGCTTCTCGCTCAGGGACCGGTTGGTCGGTCCCTGAGCGAGCGGAGCGAGACGAAGGGCGCGTGTCTAGGCTGAACCCATGAACGACGTCGTCCTGGCCGCCGCGCTCGGCGTGCTCGGCGGCATCCTGCTCACCGTTCTTCTCGTGCTCGCGCGCAGGCTGGCCCGGCGTGCCCCCGACCTCGGCAGCGATGCCGATCAGGCGGCCCTGTCGGCTCTGCACCACGCGAGTCTCGCCGCCCCCCACCTGCGAGCCGGACTCGCGACGCCCGAGGTCGTCAAGGCGACCAGGCACCTCCGTGTGCTGCTCGGCAGCGCCGCGGTGGCGATCGTCGCCGCCGACGGCACCGTGTCATCCGACGGGGCGGCCGACGGCCTGGAGGCGTCGGCGCTGCGCATCGCCGAGCGGGTGCGAGTGTCCGGCCGTCGACAGGTGTTCCCGTCCCGCGATCGGGAATCAGGCATCGAAGGGGTCGGTGCGCCCATCATCGTCGACGACAGGGTCGTGGGAGTGGTGGTCGCCTTCGCATCGCCGGTGCGCGCCGCTCTCGTGCGGGCAGCAGACGAGGTCGCCGACTGGTGCGCCGCGCAGGTCGAACTCGGCGGACTCGACGCCTCGCGCACCCAGTTGGCCGAGGCGGAGCTCCGCTCACTGCGCGCGCAGATCTCCCCGCACTTCATCTACAACGCGCTCACCGCGATCGCCTCGTTCATCACCACCGATCCGCTGCGGGCCCGCGAGCTGGTCCTCGAGTTCGCCGACTTCACCCGGTACTCCTTCCGCCGCCAGGGTGAGTTCACCACGGTGGCCGAGGAGCTCGAGAGCATCCGTTCCTATCTCGAACTCGAGCGTGCCCGCTTCGGCGAGCGTTTGCAGGTCACGCTCCAGATCGCCCCGGAGACCCTGACGACCGTCATCCCGTTCCTCTCCGTGCAGCCGCTCGTCGAGAATGCCGTGCGCCATGGCCTGGAACCCGGCGCCGATGGAGGGGAGATCCGCATCGTCTCGCGCGACGAGGGGACCCACACCGAGATCACGGTCGAAGACGACGGCGTCGGCATGAATCCGGACGCTCTCCGCGAGCGGTTGAACGCGACTGACGACGGCATGCACGTGGGCATGCGCAACGTCGACGCCAGGCTGCGGCAGCTCTACGGACCTGACGGCGCCCTCGTCGTGGAGACCAACATGGGCGCGGGTACCCTGGTGCGCATGCGGGTGCCGAAGTCGCAGCCCCTGCACGATCCGGACAATGACTGAGGTGCGGCCATGATCGACGTGCTCGTCGCCGACGACGAGAAGCCCGCGCTCCACGAGCTCGTGCATCTGCTGCGCGCCGATATGCGGATCGGTGAGATCCTTCCAGCGGCGTCCGGCGCTGAGGCCCTGCGGCTGCTGACCGAGAAGACCGTCGGCATCGCCTTCCTCGACATCCACATGCCGGGACTCCTCGGCACCGATCTGGCTCGGGCCGTGCATGCGCTCGCGTCCGCACCGGCGATCGTGTTCGTCACCGCCGACGAGGCACGAGCCGTCGAGGCCTTCGAGCTGCGCGCCGTCGACTACCTGCTCAAGCCGGTACGCGCCGAACGGCTCCGTCGCGCGGTCGACCGTGTTCTCGAACTGGGCGAGAGCGCGGCAGCGAGCGGCGATGACGAGGTGCTGCCGGTCACGGTGGGGGCGACGGTGCGGTTCGTGCGTCGCAGCGAGGTCCGCTGGGTGCAGGCACAGGGCGATTACTCCCGCCTGCACGGGGAGGACGGCACGGGGAATCTCGTGCGCATCCCCATCTCCGAACTCGAGACACGGTGGGCCGAGGCCGGCTTCCTGCGCATCCACCGGTCGTCGCTGGTGCGTGTGTCGGCGGTGACCGAGGCGCGACTGTCGGGCGGCGAGCCGTCGGTGTCCGTCGGGGAGGTCGTGCTCCCCGTGAGCAGGCGCCTGGTCGCATCGGTGCGCGACACGCTGATGCGCGGTGAGGGGACAGGATGACCGAAGCGCCGCGCCGCGTGCGGGTGACCGCGGACACTCCGGACCGCCGTTCCTCCGTCCACACCCGGGGGATCGCGCTTCCCGGCGCACCCATCGACGAGGCGGATGCCGTGTTCGCCCGTGCTCTGATGCGCAGTCAGCTCCGCCTCGCCCTCGGCACCGTCGCCGGCTTCGTGCTCGTCGTCGTCGCGCTGGCCCTGACGATCGCCCTGATCCCCGAGACGGATGAGGTGCTGATCGGGCCGCTGCCGTTGTCCTGGATCCTGCAGGCGTTCGCGTTCTACCCGGTCATCCTCGTGTTCGCGGTGCTGTACGTCCGCACCGCCGCCCGCAACGAGCGCCGCTATCGCGCGCTTCGGGATCGCGAGTGAACGCGGTGCTCGACCTCATCGGGGTCGCGCTCGTCGTCATCGCGACCCTGCTGATCGGTGTCTACGGGCTGAGGGTCTCACGCACGACCGGCGACTTCTTCGTCGCCTCGCGTACGGTGCGACCGGTCTGGAACGCGTCGGCCATCAGCGGCGAGTATCTGTCGGCCGGGACGTTCCTCGGCCTTGCCGGACTCGTTCTGCTCGACGGAGCCCGGGGGTTCTGGTTTCCCATCGGCTACGCCGCCGGGTACCTGCTCGTGCTCGTGTTCGTCGCGGCTCCGCTGCGGCGCAGCGGTGCGTACACGATTCCGGACTTCATCGAGGCTCGGCTCGGCTCCCGTTCGGCCCGTCGCGTCACGAGCCTCGCCGTGCTCGTGATCGGATGGCTGTACATCGTGCCGCAGTTGCACGGTGCAGGCATCACGCTCGTGGTCGTGGCGGGGCTCCCCGAATGGGTCGGCGCGGTCACGATCGCGGTGCTCGTGGCAGCCGCGGTGGCCGCCGGTGGCATGCGCGCGATCACCTACGTGCAGGCCTTCCAGTACTGGCTGAAGCTGGTGGCGCTGCTCGTGCCGCTGATCCTCATAGCCTTCGCGCTCAGCGGAGGCCCTCACGACGTCGACCCCGCCCTCGTATTCCCCGTCGAAGCCGGCCCGTCGGGGTTCGACGCCTATGCCACGGCGTCCCTTCTGATCGCCCTGCTGCTGGGAACCATGGGCCTTCCCCACGTTCTCGTGCGGTTCTACACGAGCCCGACCGGGGTGTCGGCTCGGCGCACGACCGTGATCGTCGTCGCCATGGTGAGTACCTTCTACGCCGTCTCCAGCGGCATGGGGCTGGTGGCGCGCATCGCCGCTCCGGACCTCGCGGTGCCCGGCCTGGCGGACACCGTCGTGCTGCAGCTTCCGTCGCGCGTCTTCCCGGGCCTCGCCGGAGAGGTGCTGACGGCGCTCATCGTTGCCGGCGCGTTCGCCGCGTTCCTCGCGACGTCGGCCGGACTCGTCGTCTCGCTCGCCGGTGTCATCAGCCAGGACGTGTTCTCGGGGTCGGTGCGATCGTTCCGGCTCTCTTCGGTGCTGTGCGCCGCTGTCCCACTGGCCGTCGCTCTTCTCACGGCTCCCGCGGGCCTGGTGTCGAGCGTCGGCGCGGTGTTCGTCGTGGCGGCATCCACCCTCTCGCCCGTTGTACTGCTGGGCGTGTGGTGGCGCGGACTCACCGCCAGAGGCGCCGTTGCCGGGATGATCGTCGGCGGGGCATCCTGTGGACTCGCGCTGCTCGTGCACGCGGCTGTCGACGGTGTCGGCGTTGTAGCGCCGTACCTCGCTCAGCCCGCGGCATGGACGATCCCTCTCGCGACCGCCGTCACGGTGGTGGTGTCGGTCCTCGATCCGCGCGGCCCTGCTCCTCGGGCCGACCGCTTCCTCGCGCGGGTGCACACTCCCGAACGGCCGTGAGAGTTTCGGGCCTCGCGTGCATCGGCTGTGTGCGTATCGGAGGAGATCTGCCGCACGGAGGTCGGAATCCGCGGATCCTCCGCAGTGCTGATCTCCTCCGTTGCGTCGGGCCTCCGGCTCGCCGGTGCCGCTCAGGAGCTGCCGGTGCGGAGCGTCCAGGCCGGCCACCAGCCGTCGTCGAGGCCGCGCAGCTTCTCGGCGACTTCGCTCAGCTGCGCGTCCGTGAGACCTGGATCCGGCGGACCGTCGCTCGACCGTCCTCCACCGTCGACGGTGAGCAGGTCGATGTGCCCCCAGCCCCTGTTCCCGAGCGGGAACAGCTCCCTGAGGCCCCCGGCGGCGATGGAGAGGAGTGTCTCTTCGAGGTGCCCCGCCTCGGTCTCCGCCGACTCGTCGCAGGCGTCGCAGGTGCAGTCCGGCACGGTCTCGCGGAACAGTGCGCCGGCCTGCAGGCGCACGCCCTCCACGGTCGCGGTGAGCGTGATCGCGGCGCCCGTCGAGGGCCGAAGGTGAACGACCAGCGCTCCCTCGGCATCGGTCCGCCGGTCGACATCGACGAGGTACGAACCCGCGAGGTGCTCGATCAGAGCATCGACCATGAGCAGCAGAGGGGCGAACCGCTCGGGGTGCGAGACCCGCGAGTACGCCTCTTCGGGCGCCGGACCCGACCAGCGTGCGCCGTACTCGATCACCTGGCCGTGGTCGTCGCGGAACTCGGGCGTCGGGAGAGCGGGGCGCACGAACGGTGCCGCGGGCACCACGAGCTCCGCCGCGGTCCGGTCGCGGGTCAGCGCCCGCAGCTCGGCATCGTCCGCGTCGTCCTGCGCCCAGTCGGCGAACATGTCCAGGAACGGCTCGAGCCGCTCGGGATGCTCCACGATGATCCGCAGGAGATCGGCGACGGGAACGGATCTGGTCGACGTTCCGATCTCCGCGGCGGGGGTGGCTCGCCATGTCGCCGCGGGGTGTCGCACGGCGATCGCGTTCCCGAGGAACCGAGTCCCGGAATCTGCGAGCTCGGCATCTTCGAGGATCTCGGGGTGCTCGGCGATGAACGACCACAGCGCGGAGAGGTCGATGGCGAGCAGCGCAGGGTCGGTATCCGCCGCGCGTGCGAACGCGACGAATGCGTCGATGCCGTCGACGAACCGCGGCGGTGCCGGCCGCGGATCCGACGGAATCAGGATCATGCCGGTGCTCGCCGAGGGCATCGGGGCCAGCGGCTCGGGGAACAGTTCGGCGGCCATAGGGTTCAGAGCTTGCGTCCTCGGGGCATCAGCCGCACGTCGGGCAGGGGCGGCGCCGGGATGCGCACATCGTGTCCGGCGACCTCGCCGAACCGAGCGGATGCCGCCTCCCAGTCGGCGCGCGCCTCGGCGATCTCGTCGTGCGTGCGGCCGGCGAAGTTCCACCACATGACGATCTCGGACTCGAACGGCTCGCCGCCGAGCAGGAACAGCAGGGCACCGTTCTCGCTCGACACCTCGACCCCGTCGCGGGAGTCGCCGAGGTAGAGCAGGTCGTTCAGGGCGAGAGGATGCTCCGCCACGACGGCGTCGCCCTCGACGAGCATGAGCGCATGCTCCCAGTCGCTCCGCAGGGGCACGCGCACCCTGCTGCCGGCGGGGAGGACGATCTCCGCACCGACGATCGGGGTGTGCACGGTGGCGGGAGAGCGGGTTCCGGCGAACTCGCCGAGCACGACCGTGGCGTCGGCATCCGCTCCCTCCGTCGCCGGCAGAGTGAGCCCGGGGAGCTCGGTGTGGCGCTCGAAACCGGCTGCGCCGTGCCGTGAGGACTCCGGCAGCACCACCCAGAACTGCAGGGCGTCGAGAGGCACGGGAGTCTCGCCGATGGAGTACTCGGAGTGCGAGATGCCGTTGCCCGCGGTCATCAGGTTCAGCTGCCCGCGGCGCAGGTCGGCGTCGCTGCCCAGCGAGTCGCGATGGCGGATCTCGCCGACCAGCGGCCAGGTGACGGTCTGCAGGCCGATGTGCGGATGCGGCTCGACGCGCATCTTCGTGTCGGCGGGGCCGAACCGGTCGAGGAAGCACCAGGCGCCGATCGTCGGCAGGTTTCGGTGCGGCAGTGCCCGCAGCACGTTCATGCCGCGCACACCGCCGAGCGGCACCTCGCGCGGCTCGAGCAGAAGTCGGTGCTCGCCGATCATTCCGACGCCCCGGAGACGGGGGAGCGGCGGCCGGGCCAGCGGATCTCCGCGCCCGGGATCTCGTGCGTCTCGAGGTACTTCGCGATGTAGGGGCACAGCGGGACGATTGCGTCACCGGATGCAGCAGCATCCGTCAGCGCGTCCTTCGCGAGGATGCCGGCGAGTCCTCGTCCCTGGAACGCAGGATCGACCTCGGTGTGCGTGAATCGGATCGCGCCGGGGCGGAGCTCGAACTCGGCGAAGCCGGCGAGGGTGCCGTCGACCGTGATCTCGTAGCGGGACGTGTCGTCGTTGCGGGTGACGGCGGTGTCGGACATCGGATGCTCCTTCTCGCGGGTGCCTCCAACCTACGCCCGCGCGAGGACATCGCGGCGTGGGTGTCGTTCCGCGCTGTGGAGAGCCGGACTCCGTGTCGGAGAGGGTCGTTACGCTGGAGGGATGCCGCAGACACCCCGTGATCCGTACGAGGGGTGGGTTCCCGAGCCTGCCGAGGGGCCGGACGACCCCTGGGGCGACGGCTGGGAGCCGAGCGAGCCGCCGGAGCCGATGGACTGGGAACCGCAGGGCGCCGGCTTCGAGCCGCCCCTCGACTGGGGCCCAGGACCGACGACCCCGGTGGGTCGCTCCCTGAACGAGCCGCGAGCGACGGCATCCGCCCCGGCTGTGCGTCGAGCGGCACCCAGCCGGTATCCGACAGCGCTCGAGGCGCTGCGGACGGTCTTCGGGTACGACGCGTTCCGCGGCGACCAGGCCGACATCGTCGACCAGGTGATCGGCGGCGGGGATGCCGTCGTGCTCATGCCGACCGGCGGGGGCAAGAGCATCACGTACCAGGTGCCCGCGCTCGTGCGCGAGGGCACCGGTCTCGTGATCAGCCCGCTCATCGCCCTCATGCACGACCAGGTCGACGCGCTGCGGGCGAACGGCGTCGCCGCCGCTTACCTCAACTCGACCCAGTCGATCGACGAGCGGCGCGAGGTCGAACGCGCCTACGTCGCCGGAGAGCTCGACCTCATCTACGTCGCGCCCGAGCGACTCTCGTCACCGGCGACCACTGCGCTGCTGCAGCGCGGAACGCTCAGCGTCATCGCGATCGACGAGGCCCACTGCGTGTCGCAGTGGGGTCACGACTTCCGCCCCGACTATCTCGCGCTGGGAGATCTGGGGGAGCGGTTCCCCGGGGTGCCGCGCATGGCGCTCACCGCCACCGCGACGCGCGCGACGCACCGAGAGCTCACGGAGCGTCTGCGCCTGGACTCCGCGAAGCACTTCGTCGCGAGCTTCGACCGTCCGAACATCCAGTACCGGATCGTGCCCAAGGTCGACCCGCGCAAGCAGCTGGTGTCGTTCATCCGGTCGCAGCCCGAGGGCGCGGTCGGCATCGTCTACGCGCTGAGCCGCAAGTCGGTCGAGCAGACCGCCTCATATCTCGTGGCGCAGGGATTCGACGCGCTGCCGTACCACGCGGGTCTCCCGCCCGAGGTGCGGTCGGCGAACCAGTCGCGGTTCCTCCGCGAGGACGGCGTCGTGATGGTGGCCACGATCGCGTTCGGAATGGGCATCGACAAGCCCGACGTCCGTTTCGTCGCGCACATCGACCTGCCCAAATCGGTCGAAGGGTACTACCAGGAGACCGGACGCGCCGGACGTGACGGCGAGTCCTCGGTCGCCTGGATGGCCTACGGCCTCGGCGACGTCGTGCAGCAGCGGCGGCTGATCGACCAGAGCCCCGGCGACCGCACGTTCAAGATGCGGATGGGACAGCACCTCGACGCGATGCTCGCCCTGTGCGAGACGGTCGAATGCCGGCGGCAGAACCTGCTGGGTTACTTCGGTCAGGAGTCGCAGCCCTGCGGCAACTGCGACACCTGCCTCGAACCGTCCGACACCTTCGATGGGCTCATCCCTGCGCAGAAGCTGCTGTCGACGATCGTGCGGCTCAAGCGCGAGCGCAATCAGGCGTTCGGTGCGGGGCATCTGATCGACATCCTCCGCGGTGCCTCGACCGAGCGCATCCGTCAGCAGGGTCACGATCAGCTCGCGACGTACGGGATCGGGTCCGACCTCTCGGATCAGGACTGGCGCAGCGTGGTGCGGCAGCTGTTGGCGCGGAGCATCGTCGTGGCGCAGGGCGACTACGGCACCCTCGCCCCCGGCGAGCTGGCGGGCGGCGTGCTGACGGGCGAGACCCCGGTGCCGCTGCGCAAAGACACGATCGGACGGCCCTCGTCGGCGGGGCGCGTACGCAAGGCCGGGGCGGCGGATGCTCTGGATGCCGGCGACCGCCCGCTGTTCGAGGCGCTGCGCGCCTGGCGCGCCGGGGTGGCTCGTGAACAGGGCAAACCGGCGTACGTCGTGTTCGGCGATGCGACCCTGCGGGCGCTGGCCGAGCACCGCCCGAGCTCGCTGGGGCAGCTCGACGGCATCACCGGCATCGGCGCCAAGAAGCGCGACGCCTACGGTGAGGACGTGCTCGCTGTCATCGCCGCGAACTGAGCCCGCGGCGCTCGCCGCGGTCGCGCGTCGAAGTCGCGCGCCGAGTGCACGACGTGTTGCCGAGTGCACGACCTGTTCGCGTCGATATGTCGTGCAATCGCCGAGTGCACGTGAAGTCGACGCCCGGGTGCGAGCACCATAGGGCTCTTGCAACTTCTGCGGCCAGCGTGACGTTCTGCGGCCAGCGTGGGGGGTTGTGGCCGCAGAGGGTGAGATCGGCCGCGAAGTTGCCGGGTGAGCGTTCGGGCGGACAAGCCCGGGCGCGACTGGCATCCGCAAATCCTGCGGCCGATGTGAACTTTTGCGGCCCGGTTCTGGGAATGCGGCCGCAGAAGTCGAGAATGGCCGCAGAACTTGCCGGGGCGGGCGAGGTCAGCGCGCCGACGCCCAGTCCGGATTCACGGCGATCGCTGTGACGTGGAGATCCTTTTTCGGGAAGTCGATTCCGTCGATGTCGATCTCGATCCGAGTCTCGCCGGTGGAGATGTCCGTGCTGAAGATCGCCAGATCGAGAAGCCTGTCGAAGGAGGGACCGCGCCTCGGGTTGACGAACTCGTCGTCCTCGGCGACACCGAACACGCGGTCGCCCGCTGTCGCGAGGATGCCGTCATCGGTGCCGACGACGGGGGAGAGGCCGTCGTCGAACCAGGAGAGGTCGGCGGTCTCCTCGGCGTCGATGACATCGTCGGACGAGGTGAGCGGAATGGACCACAGGGAGAATCCCGCAGCCCAGTGCAGACGCCCTTCCCGGATGAAGGGCGAGCCGGAACGCCAGCCGAGGACGTCATCGGGGTAGCGGATCTCCCGCTCGACCATGGTGCCGTCGGTGCGATCCCAGACCCGCAGTGCCTGATGAGAGGTGTCGCCTTCGCTGTCGATCTCGCCGAGACCGTACAGGTGCCCCTGGTCGCAGACAAGCGACTCCACATCGTCGAGCAGCCCGAGGCCGTCGAAGTCGGTCGTCGAGGCGGTGATGGCGCGCGGGCCGCGCTCGCCGACCAAAAAGACCTCACCGCCGCAATCGGCCAGCGTCGCACTGGTGTAGCCCGGGTCGATGGACGTCACGCGATCGGAGGCCGCATCGATGAACGTCAGGAGCTGGCCCTGCGCGGAGCCCGTGTAGACGACGAACCCGTCGTCGGTGGCGAACCTCGACCGATCCGATGCCGAGTCCGGATCGACAGGCACCGGGATGCGCGAGAGTCCGTCGGCGCGCACGATGAACTCGTCCGTGGGGCCGCCGGTACTGAGCCCTGCATCGGACCAGACCAGTCGGGAGTCCTCGAATCCTCGTTCCTCGAGCTGCACGGAGCGCGTCGAGCCGTTCTCGTCCACGAGCACGAGGTACGCGGTGTCGTCGGCATAGAGCCGGAGCGCGACGACGGCGTCCTCGAGACCGAAGTCCTCGGCGATCGGCGGAGCTTTCAGATTCTTCACCAGTGCCGGGATGCCGAAGAAGACCGCCCAGATCCCGACGACGATGGCGAGCAGGATGCTCCAGTTGCGAAGGAGGTGCGGACGAGCGGATGCTTTCCCGCTCCGCTTGCCCGGCCGGTCACTCTTCGCGCTCATGCCTCGATCCTCTCAGAGCCCGTGCGCCTCAACCTCGAGAGTGACTCCGGCGGTGGATGTGAACTTCTGCGGCCCGTCTGCCGGATTCTGGCCGCAGAAGGTGAGATCGGCCGCAGAAGGTGGGCGCCTCAGCCCCGAGCCGGGAGCACGTCGACGAGGTGCAGCCGCAGCTGCTCTGCGACGTCGACGGCGTCGCGGTCGTAGAGCCACTGGTACTGCAGCCCATCCCACAGTGCGATCAGGCGGATCCCCTCGTGCACGGGGTCTCGATGCGACGGCAGATCGCCGTCCTCCTGCGCGAGCCGGAACAGCTCCGCGAAGTAGTCGATGCTGTGGGCGAATCGCGAGGTGAAGTACGCATGGGCCGGATGCCCCACCGGCACGGCCTCGCACGACAGCACGGCGTACACCTCGACCAGACCCGGCTCGTCGTCGGCGTTGTGCACGGCTCCCTCGGGCAGGCGGCGCAGCACCTCGACGGCTGAGCTGTCCTCGAGCATCGCGCCCCACTGCTGGATGGCCTCGTCGCGCTCGGTCAGCACCGCCAGCAGCAGCGCCTCCTTGGTCGCGTAGTGGTGCAGCAGGGTCGACTTCGACACCCCTGCGGCATCCGCGATGTCGCGCAGGCTGGTATCGCCGTACCCCTGTCGAGCGAACAGATGCATGGCGTCCGACACGATCTGCGTGCGGCGTCGGCGACCGGCCGCGTAGCCCGCGGCATCCGCCTCTCTGGGGGCCCCGACGATCAGCGTCGGCAAGGGGCCGGCGGGCGGATCGGCAGCGCCGCCCTCGTCCGGCTCCCGCCAACTCCACGGCGTCGCCCACAGATCTTCCATCTCGGCCAGGTGCTCGACCACGTCGACGCGCTCGGGCAGGTACTGCGCCATGAGCTGCAGCCCGTCCCAGATCGCCATGTGCCGGAAGGTCTCGCCCTCGGGATCGCGATCCGGTGCGATGACGCCGTGGAACTCGGCATCCGCGAGGATGTCGCTCGCCAGTTCGCGCATCTGTGCATATCGCTCGCGCATCCGCTGATGCGTGGGGTGATCAGGGGTGGACGCCTCGCCGATGAGGGCCGTGAACAGTTCGAGGTAGCCGGGAGTGGCGGCGTTGCGCTCCGCGAGCTCCGAGAAGATCAGCGATCCGGGTTCAGCCGCGGCGACGACGGTGCTGAAGGCCTCATCGTTCTCCTGCTCGAACTGCGCGACGACCTCGGCGAGCAGATCGTCCTTCGACGCGAAATGGCCGAGCACCGCCGGGTGGCTGACGGATGCTGCGGCGGCGATGTCGCGCAGCGATGTGGACCGGTATCCGCGGCTCACGAACAGCTCCCGCGCAGACGAGAGTATGCGCTCTCGCGTGGCCGCCGTCCTGGCCTGCCGGGTCGTCGTCATCGGGTCTCCTCGTCGGTTCTCAGACTACTCATTACCATTCGGTTGGTTTTCACTTACCAATCGGTCGAATTTGGGTGTATCGTCGTCAGGACGCCAGGTCGTGGACGACCGGCGCGACTCATGCCCGAAAGGAACTCCCATGACAGAGATGTCATCGGCTGCGCACGCCGCGGCAGTCGGAACCACCGGTTTCAAGGCCCCCGGAACGACTCCCGGGAAGACCCCTCGGGGCTATGCGGGTGGTCTGGCCGCAGCGAACTTCGGTGTGTACCTCGCGCTGCTCACCCCGGTGATGGTCTCGATGGCGTTCAAGATCCAGCACATCGACCCCGACAACGCCGACGCCAGCCTCGGTCTCGTGCTCGGAGTCGGCGCGTTCTTCGCGCTGGTGTGCAACCCGCTCGTCGGTCGTCTCTCCGACCGCACCACCTCGCGCTGGGGCATGCGTCGCCCGTGGATCCTCGGCGGAGCGGTCGTCGGCTTCGGCGCCCTGGCCGTCGTCGGCGTCGCCACCTCGGTCTGGGTCGTCCTGCTCGCATGGTGCCTCGTGCAGGCGTCGCTGAACGCCGTGCTCGCCGCGGCCAACGCGACCCTGCCCGATCAGACCCCCGTGCACAGCCGCGGCAAGGTCTCGGGCATCGTCGGCATCACGACGCCGCTCGCGATCCTCGCCGGCAGCTTCATCGTCAACTACCTGCCCGGCGACGTCGAGCGCTTCGTCGTGCCCGGTGCCATCGCGCTGATCCTGGCGGTCGTCTTCGTGCTCGTCCTCAAGGATCGTCGCCTCACCGAGAAGCCGGCCGACCGGCTCACGGTCGGAAAGTTCTTCGGCTCGTTCATCTTCAACCCGCGCAAGCACCCCGACTTCGGCTGGACCTGGCTGACGAAGTTCTTCGTCATGTTCGGCTACGCGGGCATCGCGACCTACCTGCCCTACTTCCTGCAGGAGAAGTTCGGGCTCGACGAGGCCGCCGCCGTCTCGACCATCCTCGTCGCCAACATCGCCTCGACCGTGGCGATGGCCGTCTCGGCGCCGCTCGGCGGCTTCCTCTCCGACAAGTTCGGCAAGCGCCGTCCGTTCGTCGCGATCGCCGGGGCGATCATGGTCGTCGGCCTCGTGCTGCTGGCCTTCGCGCCGAGCATCGCCGTCGTGATCGTGGCGCAGGGCATCATCGGACTCGGTGCCGGCTCGTTCCTGTCGGTCGACCTCGCCCTCGCCACCGAGGTGCTGCCCAACCCCGAGGACACCGCGAAGGACCTCGGCGTGCTGAACATCGCCAACGCCCTGCCGCAGTCGATCGCCCCGGCCATCGCGCCGTCGATCATCGCGGTCGGCTCGCTCACACCGCTCGGCGGCTACCCCACCTGGTACCTCTTCGGAGCGCTCGTCGCTCTGGCGGGTGCTGCCCTCGTCTACCGCATCAAGGGAGTCAAGTGATCATGGCCGACACCGAAGCAGCATCCGTGAACGACAGCGCACGTCCCTGGCTGAACGCCGACCTGCCCGTCGTCGAGCGCGTCGAGCTGCTGCTCGCCGAGATGACCGTCGAGGAGAAGGCCGGACTCTTCTTCCAGACCATGATCGTCATGGGCGAGAACGGCGAGCTCTCCGAGGGCGACGCCGCGTTCGGCCTCCCGTCGACGAGCCAGTACGTCGTCGACCAGCACATGACGCACTTCAACCTTCTGGGCACCGCCCCGTCGGCCGGAGAGATCGCGCGCTGGCACAACAAGCTGCAGGAGCTCGCGGCATCCACCCGGCTCGGCATCCCGGTCTCGCTGTCGACCGATCCGCGTCACTCGTTCACCGACAACCCCGGTGCGACCTTCCACGCAGGTCCCTTCTCGCAGTGGCCCGAGCCCCTCGGCCTCGCGGCCACCCGCGACGCCGAGCTCGTCGAGCGCTTCGGCGACATCGCCCGCCAGGAGTACACCGCCGTCGGCATCCGCGTCGCCCTGCACCCGCAGGTCGACCTCGCGACCGAGTCGCGCTGGGCGCGCCAGCTGCAGACCTTCGGCGAGGACGCCGCCCTCTCGGGCGAGCTCGGCGCCGCGTACGTGCGCGGCTTCCAGGGCGAGTCGTTCGGCGCGGGTTCCGTGTCGACCATGACGAAGCACTTCCCCGGCGGCGGTCCGCAGAAGGACGGCGAGGACCCGCACTTCGACTACGGCCGCGAGCAGGTCTACCCCGGCGACAACTTCGAGCACCACCTGAAGCCGTTCGTCGCGATCTTCGCCGCCGGCGGACGCCAGATCATGCCCTACTACGGGATGCCGATCGGCACGCAGTACGAAGAGGTCGGCTTCGGATTCAACAAGGGCGTGCTCACGGGGCTGCTGCGTGAACGTTTCGGCTTCGACGGCATCGTCTGCACCGACTGGGGCCTGGTCACCGACCAGCCGATCATGGGAACGGACTTCGCCGCACGAGCCTGGGGCGTCGAGCACCTCACGCCAGCCGAGCGCATGCTGAAGATCCTCGACGCCGGTGCCGACCAGTTCGGCGGTGAACGGGAGACCGGGATGCTCATCGAGCTCGTGCGCTCCGGCGCGCTCTCGGAGGAACGCCTCGACGTCTCAGCGCGCCGTCTGCTGCGCGAGAAGTTCGAGCTCGGCCTGTTCGAGAACCCCTATGTGGATGCGGACGCCGCCGATGCGATCGTCGGCTCGGCCGAGTTCCGTGCGGCCGGCGACGCCGCGCAGCGCAAGTCGATCGCAGCGCTCTCGAACGACGGCACGCTCCCGCTGCGCCGCGGCGTGAAGCTGTACGTCGAGGGCATCGACCCCGAGACGGCAGCGCGCTTCGGTGAGGTCGTCGCGACGCCCGAAGAGGCGGATGCCGCGATCCTGCGGCTGCAGGCGCCCTACGAGCAGCGGGCGTCGATGTTCGAGAACTTCTTCCACGCCGGCTCACTCGACTTCCCGGCCGATGTGCTCGCGCACGTCGCAGAGGTCGCGGCATCCGTTCCCACGGTCGTCGACGTGTTCCTCGATCGCCCGGCGATCCTGGCCCCGATCGTGGAGTCGGCGGCCGCCGTCACGGCCAACTGGGGAGCCAGTGCGGATGCTCTGCTCGAGGTGCTGTTCGGCGTCGTGCCCGCCCAGGGCAAGCTGCCGTTCGACGTTCCGCGGTCGATGGCCGCGGCCGAGGTCTCGCGCCCCGATGTGCCGTTCGACACCGAGGACCCGCTGTTCCGATTCGGACACGGACTCACGTTCTGACGAACACCTGACCTCGACCGATCCGGTCGACACGACGCCCCACGGAGACCTCCGTGGGGCGTCGTCGTGTGTGCGGGCTGCCGCGGTCCGGGGCGCGGACCCGGGCGCGGCGTGCGACGGGTTGGCGTGTGAAAAGTCGGAGTTCCGGGGTGATACGCCGCGCCGCGGCCGCGGATGGCGGCGTGTCGCGGCGAACCTCCGACTTTTCGCACAAAGGGAGGGGCGAGGGGACCCGCGAAGGCGCCCGCGAAGCGGCGAGTGCGACGGTGCGTGCGAGCCGGTACGGCGACCTCTCCGAGGCGGCCACAGCGGCGCCGAAAGCGGAGGTTCGCATTTCGTCATCTCGCGAACCGGACTGGACAGAACACCGCTGTACCGAAATACTGAGCGGACATGAGCTCTGCCGTCCCACCGGGTCGGTCCTGGGGAGGCTCTTGTGAAGCGACGAAGAGAACGCATCACGGGAGAGGCGAAAGATGTACAAGACGGAGGAAGACCTGCGCAGGCGCAGGCGGATAGGCGGAGGGATAGCCGCGGCCACAGCAGGCGCGGTCATCCTCACGAGTGCTCTGGTGCCGATGGCGGCCAGCGCGCTCGACGGTGCGAATGCGGAGGATCCATCCGTCGCACAGGCCCGGATCCTCGACCTGGACGCGGATCTGCTGGCGGGACTCGATCTCGCGGCGATCGGAGAGACGTTCACGAGCTATCCCTCAGCCCCGGGCACTCCCGCGGGTGATGTCGGGTCCCTCGACGTCAACCTCATCAACGACGCGGTGCTCCTCGACCTCGGGAACATCCAGCTCCCGTTGCTCGACAACGGCACCAACAACGGTCTGCTCTCGTTGGGGAACGCGGGCGCACTCTCGAGCTTCAGCGTCTCGCCGAGCTCCACCCAGTCGACCGCCGCTGCCGGCGTTCTCGGCGCGAACGGCGCCATCGATCTCGACGGCGTCAACGGGAACACCAGCCCCGCGAACCTCGAGCTCACCGATCTGCTCGACCAGCTCGGCGTCTCGGCGATCAGCGACCAGCTGATCGATGAGGCCGCGATCGAGATCGGTGCACTCGCCGCACGGGCGGAGAAGAACGGCACGACCCTCACCGACGAGTACGCGATCGCGGGTCTCGACATCGACGTGCACAGCCCCGCCGTCTCGGGCCTCGTGCAGACGCTCGACACCACGGTTGGGAACGTCACCGCCCCGATCGACGCCCTGCTCGCACCCGGAGGTGGCATCCAGACCCTGGTCGCCAACCTGGTCGACACGATCGGCGCACTGCCGCTCGTCGATGCCAGCCTCAATGAGCTGTCGCTCGACACGTCCGGCCTGGTCGACTCCGTTCGCACCCAGCTGCTGCAGGCACCGCTGGAGAACGCCGACGGCAGCATCTCGATCAACCTCAACGACGGCACGATCCACGTCGACCTCGCGCAGGTGCTGCTGGACAGCACGGGCGCGACCGACCTGAACAGCCTCGGTGCCAACACCGACGTCCTCTCCGGCGCGGTCGTCACCTCGATCCTCGACGGTGTGACGGATGCTCTGATCGGAGCAGGCCCGAACTCGCTGGTGTCGAAGCTCGTGAACCTGGTCACCGATGGCATCTACAGCCTCCAGCTCGTCGTGGACATCCAGGCCGACATATCCCTCCCGATCCTCGGCCCGCTGGTCGACGCTCCCGTCACGATCAACAGCTCGGTCGGCGGTCTTCTCGGGGTCGCCGGTTACCCTGCGGCGGTGATCGACACGAGCGGCATCAACGTCGCCGGCATTCCGCTCGGAACGGTGCTTCAGCCGATCATCAACGCGCTCACCGGGCTCGTCTCGAGCGTCGGTGGTGTGCTGACGCCGGTCGGCGACGGCATCATCCAGAACCTGCAGCCGACGCTCATCGGTGTCGTGCAGCCGGTCGTAACCGATCTTCTCGACAACGCTCTCGAGCCGCTGCTCGAGCAGGTCGTCGACCTGACCATCAACGCCCAGCCCGAGACCGCCGACGGCAGCTTCGCGCTCAGCGCGCTGAGCCTGACACTGCTGCCCGCTCTCGCAGGAGGAGTGCAGCTCGACCTCGCATCAGTGTCGTCCAAGGCGCTCGACGCCGCGGCCGTCGCCGCCGTCGACGCGGCCGACACCGTGCAGGCGGGCACCGATCTCGCGATCGAGGGTTCCGGGTGGCCGGCCGAGACCGAGCTCTCGGTGCAGCTGACGGCTCCGAACGAGGGTCCGAACGTGGGTGAGGCGCAGACGATCGAGACCGACGTCAACGGTGCGTTCACGCTCGACTACCCGGTTCCCGCCGACGCTGCGGCCGCACCCGGCTACACGGTGACCGCGACCGCGGGTGAGATCACGGCGACCGACACGACCGAGGTCACGGCTGCTGCGGCATCCGTCGACGCGGCCGACACGGTCCCTGCCGGCACCAGCCTCGCAGTCTCGGGCACGGGGTGGCCCGCCGACTCCGACGTCACGCTCCAGCTGACGACGCCCGACGGCGAGACGAACGTCGGCGGACCGGAGACGGCCGAGACGAACGGAACGGGTGCGTTCACCTTCGCCTACCCGGTTCCCGCCGACACCGAGCCGGGTACGGGGTACATCCTCACGGCAACGTCCGGAGAGACCACGGCAGAGGACACCACCGAGGTGACCGCCGGCGACCCCGGCGACGCCAACACGAACGCGGCGGCTTCGGCCTCCGCCTCGGCTGACGCCACCGCGGACGCCGACCCGGCTGCCCAGGCGGCCGCCGTCGCCGCAGCTCTCGCCGACGCCACCTCGAGCGCATCGGCCGAGGCCGACGCGACCGCGAGCGCAGCAGCAGAGGTCGCAGCCACCGCTGACGCCTCCTCGGAGGCCTCGGCGACGGCGACCTCGGACGTGAACGCCTCGGCGGCTGTCGCCGCTCAGGCGGCAGCGCAGGCCGACGCCTCGGATGACGTGAACGCCTCGGCATCGACGGCGGCCAACGCGAACTCCTCGTCGTCCTCCGAGGCGGCGGCCACGGCCGACTCCTCCTCGGAGGCCTCGGCTGAGGCCTCGACGAACGCCAATGCCGCGGCATCCGCCTCGGCATCCGCGAACGCCGACGCGACGACGGCAGCCGTCGCTGAAGCCGCAGCGCAGGCATCCGCGTACTCCGACGACGACGCCTCTGCTTCGGCGGCGGCGACTGCGGCGGCCAACGCCGCTGCGGAGTCGGCAGCGACGGCCACGTCGACGACCGACGCCACGACCGACGCGACGTCGGAGGCGAACGCGGGTGCGGCCATCGCGGCACAGGCGGCGGCCCTCGCCGACGCCACCTCGAACACGGCGGCGGAGGCCTCGGCCGACGCTGACGCCAGCACCAGCGCGGCATCGAACGCGAGCGCGGCGGCCATCGCCGACGCATCGACCGACGCCTCGTCGGATGCGACGTCGACCGCGGAGACCAACACCAACGCCACGGCGTCGGCTGCGGCATCCGCCCAGGCCGATGACGACAACAACGCGGCGGCACAGGCGGCAGCGGTCGCTGCAGCCCTGGCGGATGCCTCGACGGCAGCGGACGCGGCGGCGGACCCCGATGCGGAGGCAGCGGCTGCGGCTGCGGCCACCTCGACGGCTGACGCCTCCGTCGACGCGACCTCCGAGGCGAACGTCGCGGCTGCGGCATCCGCTCAGGCGGCGGCCCAGGCGGACAACTCCTCCGACACCAACGCCGATGCGACGCAGGAGGCCAACGCGAACGCGTCGTCGGCAGCCTCGGTCGCGGCCACCGCGACGTCGTCGGCGGATGCCTCGCAGGAGGCCGCTGCAGACGCGACGGCCACCGCGACCACCGCCACGGACGCCACCGCGACCACCGCCACGGACGCCACCGCGACGACGACGGCCGATGCCACCGCTTCGGCTGACGCCTCGACCGCTGCCGACGCGGAGGTCGACACCAACGCCTCGGCATCGGCCGCCGCATCCGCGAACGCCGACGACGACAGCAACGCCTCGGTCGAGGCCGCAGCCGTCGCCGCAGCCCTGGCGGACGCGACGACGACCGCCTCGGCGGCCGCCGATGTCACCGCGAACGCGGCGGCCGAGGCCGCGGCCAACGTCGACGCGTCCAGCGAGGCGTCGACGAATGCCGACGCTGAAGCCGCAGCAGCCGCTCAGGCGGCGGCGCAGAACGACGCGACCTCGACCAGCGCGGCGAACGCCGACGCCGAGGCCGACGCCGATCCGAACGCGGCCGCAGCGGTCGCGGCGAACGCCGCCTCGACGAGCACGGCATCCGCCACCGCGGCAGCCGACGCCTCGGCCGAAGCGACAGCCGAGGCCTCCGCCCAGGCTGCGGCTGCGGCATCCGCCGACGCCACCGCCGATGCGGGCACCAAGCTGGGCATCATCATCAAGGTTCCCGTTCTCGAGCGCGGTGGCACGCAGACCGCCATCGGTACCGGCTTCCTGCCGGGCGAGAAGGTCACCGGTGTGATGACGTCCGACCCGCTGGCGCTGGGCACGCAGATCGCCGACGCGCAGGGCAACGTCACCTTCACCTGGGCCGTCCCCTCGACCATCGATCTCGGCACGCACACCGTGACGCTCTCCGGAGAGACCTCCGGCAGCGTGGCGGCGACGTTCCAGCTCGTTGCGAACAACGGACTCGCCACGACGGGTGGAGAGCTGCCGAACCCGTGGATCCTGATGGGCGCGCTCCTGCTCCTGTTCGGACTGGGAACGGCGCTCGTCGGACGCGGCAAGCGAGCGACGGTCGACGCGGCATAAGCGGTAAGGCACGACACTGAGAGGTCGGGGGCGCCCATGCGGCGTCCCCGACCTTCAGTGATGAGAAGGTGTGTGAATGAGCTCGAAGACCGAGACGTCCCTGATCGATGAGGACGTATCCGTTCCCGATGCCGCGCCCGCGGCTTCCCGCCCGCGGCCGACCTGGTGGGTGAAGCTCATCGCTTTGGCCGCGTGCCTGCTCACGCTCTGGCACGTGGGGGCGTCGTTCCTGTGGATCGCGCCGTACTCGGCGCTGCGGGAGATCCCGACCCAGAAGGTGCTGTCCGGGTACATGCTGCCGATGTTCGGCCAGTCCTGGAGCGTGTTCGCGCCGGAGCCGATCAACGGCGACTACCACTTCAACGTGCGCGCGGTGATCGAGAAGGACGGTGAGGAGGTCGAGACCGGCTGGGTCAGCGCGACCGACGTCGAGCTCTCGATGATCCGCTACAACCTGTTCCCTCCGCGCGCCGGCATCCAGTCGACCGAGGTCGCGAGCGGTCAGATGAACGCGTACAACAAGCTCAACGCGCAGCAGCAGGCGGTCGTGGCGCTCGATTACGACGAGGGCGAGTGGGAGGAGTGGATGCTCCGTTCGTTCGACGAGCTCGAGGGCGATGACAACCCCGACCCGACTGCGTACATGGCCGAGGAGCACCTGTCGACGGCGTACGCCACGCAGGTCGCGTACGCGATCTGGGGAGCGGATGCCGTGGTGAAGGTGCAGTACCGGGTGAGCCGACAGAACGTCGTGCCCTTCGCTCAGCGCAACGATCCCGACGCGACGCGCCCGGAACCGACGTTCTCGACGACCGGCTGGCGCCTGCCGATCGAGGAGGAGGGGCAGAGCCGCGAGGACTTCGCCGACGTCTTCCGCGCACAGTTCGAGAGGACGCAGCGATGAGCCCCACCACTCCCGTCTCGCTGCCCGCGCGGCTGCTCACCTTCGCCGCCGCCATGATCGGCGGCTTCTGGAACATGGTCGTCTCGGCCGTCGACCGCATCTCGGACTTCGTCTCGGACTGGCTGTGGAACGGCAAGAAGGCGCTGTACGGCCTGGCCGTCACGCGCATCCTGTTCGGTCTCACCGCGCTCGGTCTGCTCGCCTCGAACTTCGGCACCCGCCTCTACACCTTCGGGCCGGGCTCGGCATGGAACGGCGAGATGGCTCAGCCCGTCAGCGACTTCCCCCAGATCTGGCTGTTCAGCGCCTTCCACGCGGTGATGGGCAACGGCGTCGCGTACACCGCGCTGTACCTGCTGCTGGCGGCGCTGGCGGTGCTGTTCGTGCTCGGCTGGCGCTTCCGGATCGTGCTTCCGGTGTTCTTCTGCCTGTGGGTGGGATTCATCGAGGCGAACGACATGGTCGGCGATCAGGGCGACAACATGTTCCGCATCGCCCTGCTGCTGCTGTTCTTCGCCGACCCGGCGGCCCGCTGGTCGCTGGATGCCCGTCGCCGGGCGAAGAGCGGCGACTGGTTCGCCGTGGGCTCGCAGCCGGCGCTGCTGGGCACCATGTTCCACAACCTCGCGTTGGTCGCGCTCACCGCCCAGGTGTGCTTCGTGTACGCATCCGGTGCGCTGTTCAAGGCCGGCGGCGAGCCCTGGGAGCAGGGATACGCGGTCTACAACCCGCTGCACACCGCCCGCTTCGGCACCTGGCCGGTGCTCACCGAGCTGTTCACGACGTGGGGACCGCTCGTGGTGGCGCTCAGTTGGGGCTCGATCCTCGTGCAGGTCGCGTTCCCGCTCGCGCTGCTCACCCGTCCGACCCGGCTCATCGCCCTCGTCGGCATCCTGTCGTTCCACATCGGCATCGCGGTGCTCATGGGGCTGCCGTGGTTCTCGCTGACGATGATCGCGATCGACGCGATCTTCATCCGCGACCGCACATGGAAGCGGCTGAGCGCCGGGGTCGCGAAGCGGTGGGAGGCGTCGAAGACGCCGCCCTCGCCTGAGCCCGCCACCGTCCCCGCCGGATGAAGGATCAGGAATGCTGCGGGCGGGTGGCGTAGGCCGGCGTCTCTGATCCCTCATCGATCGGCGATGGATGCTGGGACTGTTGTTGCGCGACAACGGGCGGGTCGGGCGTCGGGGTGGATCCTTGTGGGGATCTCACAGGCGAGTTCACCAAGGCTTGTCGTAGTCCTACGGTAGAGGCATCCCATCCTTCCGTGAGAGGAATCACGCATGGTCGACGTCGCCACTGTGAACGAGGTCACGAACCCGCAACTCGATGTGCCGCAGATCACCGAGCTGCTGCTGGGCACCTGGGCCGACACCCGCCGCCAGGCCCGCGAGATGATCAAGGACTCGGCCTTCTGGCGCAAGGACGAGCTCGGCAAGGACGAGCACCGCGAGCGCGTGCTGAGCCAGCTGCACCTGCTCGTCGAGAACAAGGCCGTGCACCGCGCCTTCCCGAAGCGCCTCGGCGGCTCGGAGGACAACGGCGGCAACATCGCCGGGTTCGAGGAGCTGGTCACCGCCGACCCCAGCCTGCAGATCAAGTCGGGTGTGCAGTGGGGCCTCTTCGGCTCCGCCGTGCTGCAGCTGGGCACGACCGAGCACCATGACAAGTGGCTGCCGGGCATCATGAGCCTCGAGATCCCCGGCGCGTTCGCGATGACCGAGATCGGGCACGGCTCCGACGTCGCCGCGGTCGGCACGACGGCCACGTACGACCCCGAGACCGAGGAGTTCGTGATCCACACGCCGTTCCGCGCGGCGACCAAGGAGTACCTCGGCAACGCGGCGCTGCACGGAGTAGCGGCGACGGTGTTCGCCCAGCTGATCACGAACGGCGTCAACCACGGCGTGCACTGCTTCTACGTGCCGCTGCGCGGCGAGGACGGCGTGGACCTGCCCGGCATCGGCCGTGAGGACGACGGGCTCAAGGGCGGCCTGAACGGCATCGACAACGGCCGCCTGTCGTTCGACCACGTGCGCGTCCCCCGCACGAACCTGCTCAACCGCTACGGCGACGTCGCCGCCGACGGCACCTACACGAGCGCGATCGACAGCCCGGGCCGTCGCTTCTTCACGATGCTCGGCACCCTCGTGCAGGGTCGCGTGTCGCTCGACGGCGCAGCGTCCTGGGCATCCGCTCTGGGACTCGACATCGCGATCACCTACGCGAACCAGCGGCGGCAGTTCGGGGGCATCGACGGCCAGGAGGTCGTGCTGCTCGACTATGGCAAGCACCAGCGCCGACTGCTTCCCCGGCTCGCGACGACGTATGCCCAGATCTTCGCGCACGACGAGTTCCTGCAGAAGTTCGACGGCGTGTTCTCGGGACGCACCGACACCCCCGACGACCGTGAGGACCTCGAGACCCTGGCCGCCGCCCTCAAGCCGCTGTCGACCTGGCACGCGCTGGACACCCTGCAGGAGGCGCGAGAGGCCTGCGGCGGCGCCGGGTTCATGTTCGAGAACCGGCTGGTGGGGTTGCGTGCCGACCTCGACATCTACGTCACCTTCGAGGGTGACAACAACGTGCTCCTGCAGTTGGTCGGCAAGCGCCTGCTCACCGACTTCGCGAAGCAGTTCACGGGAAAGGATGCCGCGGCGCTCGCCAAGTACGCGGTGGGGCAGACCGCGGGCAAGCTGTTCCACGGCGCGGGTCTGCGCCAGCTCGGCCAGGCGGTCGCCGACCTCGGGCAGGTGAGCCGATCGGTCGAGAACGGTCTGCGCGAGGAGCAGCAGCACGAACTGCTGGCCGGCCGGGTGCAGCAGATGGTCGCCGACATCGCGGGCCGTCTGCGCGCGGGCGGCAAGGACAAGGAGCTCGGCTCTCGGCTGTTCAACGAGAATCAGGCCGAGCTGATCGAGGCGGCGAGGGCGCACGGCGAGCTGCTGCAGTGGGAGGCGTTCACCGACGCCGTCGGTCGCGTGCAGGATGCCGACACGAAGAAGGTGCTCGTCTGGCTGCGCGACCTGTTCGGTCTGCAGCTGATCGAGAAGCACCTCGCCTGGTACCTCATCAACGGCCGCCTGTCGACGCAGCGTGCCGCGGCCGTCTCGCGCTACATCGACCGGCTGTGTGCGCGGTTGCGGCCGCACGCACAGGAGCTCGTCGACGCCTTCGGCTACGAGCCCGAGCACGTGCGCGCCCCGATCGCGAGCGGTATCGAGCGGCAGCGGCAGGACGAGGCGCGGGCGTACTACGCCGAGCTCGCGGCATCCGGCCAGGCGCCGATCGACGAGAAGAAGCTGAAGAAGCAGAAGCGCTGAGTCGGTCGCGCCCCGCGACGCGATGGGCGGAGAACGACGCGATGGGCGGAGATCCGGAGACGGATGCTCCGCCCATCAGTGCGTTCTCCGCCCATCAGTGCGTTCGCCGCCCATCCGTGTTCCGACCCCAGGCCCGTGACGCAAGTCGTCCGCGCGGAGGTGCGTCGCTGGGATATTGGCTACGCTAACCGTAGTCGGCGATGCGGGCGCGAGCTCGTGTGGCCGGAGAGACCGGGCGTCAGCCCGGTCGCACGTTCGAGTGCACGTTGCTCGGCCGAATGCAGTGACGACGGTCGTGCATGTGTGGGGGGATAGAGGATGAGTTCTTCGGGTGCGGATGACCTGTTCGGCAGGTCATGGGGTTCTGGTCCGACCGGTCCGACCGGTCCGAGCACGCCCGCGGCACCCGGGAACCCCGGCCCTGCCCCTGCCGGCGCGTTCGGCGCGGCATCCGGCCCGGGGTTCGGAGCCGCACCCGCGACAGGTCCCGACGCCGGATTCGGTGGCGCACCCGGCGGCGCACCGCAGTCGACGGCGGCCTTCACCGTCGTGCATCCGCCGCTCGTCTGGCTCTACGCCGCCACGGGGGTCGGACTCGTCGCCCTCGTGCTCGTCCTCGTGTTCTGGGGCGTCGTCCCCATCGCGATCGCCGGCTGGGTCCTCGGCGGTCCCATCGCGATCGCGCTGACCTCGATCTTCCAGAGCGCCGACACCGCTCGTCGCACCCAGATCGGCTATTCCACCGGGCGCAACGCGCTCGCCAAGACGCTCTACATCGCGGCGCTCGTGCTCGGCCTCGCCGCGGTCGTCGTCGCGGCGGTGACGCTCGCGATGTGGGCGGGACGAGGATTCTGATGTCGCGACGCACCTCCTCCCCCCGATTCCTGCGCACGGTGCTGAAGACCCTCACCCCCGCCCTCGTGCTGTCCTTCGCGGTCGCGGGCCTCGGCGCGACGCCGGCCCTCGCCGCCCCCACGGCCACGGCAGCGGCGACCGCGCCGGCCGCGGTGACGGCGGTCGACGACCCGGGAGCGACTCCGGTCGAGCGCCTCGGGGCCTGTCTCGCCGGCGGCGGGATCGGCGACGTCGTGCTGCTCGTCGACGAATCGGAGAGCGTCCGCACGAGTGACCCGCAGGACGCACGATCGACCTCGGCGGCCTACTTCGTCGACAAGCTCGGCGCATACGCCACGCAGAACTCCGCCACGGTGAGCGTGCAGGTCGCGACCTTCGCCCAGACGTACACACCGGTCACCGGATGGATCGGACTGGATGCCGCGGGCCTCACGAGCGTACAGGAATCGGTCGATGCGGTCGCTGACCGCGACAGCGGGTGGGAGACCGATTACTGGAGCGCCCTCAACGGCGCACGTACGGTGCTCGCCGAGGCCGCGGCGTCTCGAACGGAGCAGACCTCGTGCCAGGCGATCGTGTGGCTCTCGGACGGCGAGCTGTCGTTCTCGGCGAACCCGCAGGACAAGACGCCCAAGGGCTTCGCCCCTGACCTCGTGATCAGCGGAGACGCGGCGGCGAACCAGGCGAAGAGCCTCGCGCAGCAGGACCTCTGCCGCCCAGGAGGACTCGCGGACCAGCTCCGCTCATCCGGCGTGATCACGTTCGGCATCGGCCTCGACGGCAAGGAGGTCCCGGCCGGCGGCTTCGACCTCATGGAGTCGATCGTCACCGGCAGCACGGCATCCGGTTCCACCACCTGCGGATCGATCGTCGAGCCGGTGCCCGGTGCCTTCTACCTGGCGAGCGACATCGACAGCCTGCTCTTCGCGTTCGACGAGCTCAGCACGCCCGGTCAGCGCCCGATCAAGCAGGAGCACGGCATCTGCCAGGTCGCCGTCTGCGCAGGGGAGGGGCACCGCGTCGTCCTCGACGCCTCGACACCGCGCGTCACCATCCTCGCGTCCTCCGACCTGCCCGGCGCGATCGTGTCGATCCAGGCGCCGTCCGGCGAGATCGTCGAGGTGCCGACGGGAGCCGGCGAGACGACCATCGCCGGCGCGAAGCTCACCTACGCGTGGGAGTCCGACCGCTCGGTCTCGGTCATCCTCGACGAGGCGCAGGCCACGCAGTGGCGCGGGCTCTGGCAGCTCGCATTCACGGACCCGACCGGCAGCTCCGCTGGGCAGACCTCGAAGTCGCACATCCGGGTGCAGGGCGCCCTGGTTCCCGACTGGCCGGATGCCGAGGACGTCGAACTGCACGCCGGTCAGACCCTCGACGACATCACCCTCGGATTCCGCACGCGCGACGGCGAGCCCGCCGACTCCTCGATCATCGAGGGATCTCTGGAGTACTCCGCGGTCTTCCGCGACAGCGCCGGTGAGTCCGTCACGATGATCCGCGCCACGGACCCTGCCGAACTGGATCAGCCGGTCAGTCTGGACCTGACGGATGCCGCGCTCGGCGCGGGTGTCGTCACGCTGCAGAGCCGCATCACCACCGCGCCGACCACCTTCGAGGGCGAGGACATCCCCGGCACACAACTCGAGGCCGAGACGGTGACCGTTCCTGTCACCGTGCTGCCGCCTCTCGAGTACCCCGTCGTCGGCACCTCGGTGGACTTCGGCCACCTCGAAGCCGATGACGTCCGTCTGAGCGCCGTGCTGCCCGTCTCGGGCAGCGGGTGCGTGCGCGTGTCGGGCGAGACCGAGGTGCTCGCGAGTCCCGAGGACATCGGCGCGGTCGCGATCGCGACCGACGACTCCGGATGCGTCGAGGCCGGCGCCGACGGCGTCGCGCTCACCCTCACCGCGGAGAACAGCGGCAACGGCTCGCTCAACGGCACGTTCGTCGTGGAGCTCGAGCCCGATGGCGGCGGCGAGGCGCTCGAGACGACGGTGTCGTTCACCGCGAGCCTCGCCAGGCCCGTGAACGCCGTGAACTTCTGGCTGACGCTGCTCGTGGCCCTCCTGCTGGGGCCGGGTCTGCCGCTCGGCATCCTGTACCTGATGAAGCGGGTCGTCTCGACGATCCCCGCGAAGATGCTCTACGGCTTCGTCGTCGACGTGACGATCGACGACACCGGCGTGCGCCGCGACGGCCAGCCCTTCGCGGTGCGCCCCAGCGACACCGCCAAGCTCGTGAGCGTGCCGCCGAACGCCCGATCGCTGACGATCGAGGGCATCGGTCTACGGGTGCGCAACGGTCTCTCGCCGTTCGGCCGCGGCCACGTCGTGGTCGAGGCCGAGGGGCAGTCGTCGATCTCCAGCGCGACCCCGTCGACCGACCGCACGCGCAGGACCGCCGTGCTGCCGCTGGCGATCCACAACCACTGGGTGCTGCTGCGCACGCCGGGTGCTCCCGCCGACCAGGCGAGGCTGCTGGCGCTGCTGGGCGGCAACGACCAGACAACCGTGTCGAGGTTCGTGCAGACGCTCGCCGACCGCGGCCCGAACCGGCTGGCCGGTCTCGTCGCCACCGAGACCGCAGCGGGCACCGCTCCCGCGACGGCGGCCGTGGCAGACCCGTTCGCTGGACCGGCACAGACCTGGCAGGGCGGCAACCCGTTCGACACGACGGGTGCACCTGCCGGTGCGCCGTTCGGAGCGGCTCCCGCATCACCCTTCGGCGGACCTGCGGTGCCGGCGCCTCCCGGCCTGAACCCGGCGGGTCCCGGTGCCACCGCTCCGGCCGCACCCGCGGCTCCTGCTCCCGCGGCTCCGGCTCCTGCGGCTCCCTCGCCTACGGGCACGGACTTCTGGGCCGCCCCGCCGGCGAACCAGACACCCCCGCACCCGGCGCCTCCAGCACCGCAGAACCCGGCGCCTCCGGCGCCGCAGAACCCGGTTCCGCAGAACCCGGCACCCGCGACCCCGGTGCCGCCCGCGTACCCGACCCCGCCGGCTCCGCCGGCCGAGGCCGCACCGGCCCCCGATGCGGCTCCGCCCGCCGACGGGCCGAAGAACGACGATCCAGGCAAGGAATGGAAACCATGGGGATGAGCAGTCGGATGAACGCGTTCGTCACCGTTTCGGAGAGGGCATCATGAGGAAGATTCTCGTCGTCGGCTGCGGCGGCTCCGGAGGAGCGACGCTCGGGTTCATGATGGACCAGCTGCGCGCTGAGCTCGCACCGTTCGGCATCACAGAGCTCCCGGCCGGGTGGCAGTTCGTGCACGTCGACGTGCCCATCTCGGGCGACGGCGGCGGACTCATCGCGACCGTGGCCCAGCAGGGCGGCACGTACATCTCCACGGCCCCCGCCGTCGGGGCCTCGTACAAGGACGTGGACGCGGCCCTCACCGGCAAGGTCGCGAAGAGCGGCGAGCTGCCGCGTCTGGGCACCTGGATGCCGCGCAAGCCCGAGGAGATCATCGTTCCGATCACGGTCGGCGCCGGCCAGCTGCGTGCGGTGGGTCGCACGCTGACGCTCGCCCAGGCCCCCGCCGTGTTCGCGGGCCTGCGAGCGGCATGGGAGCGGATGTTCTCGGACGAGGCCTCGATGCATCGCGTCGCCGAGGTCACCGAGAAACGGTTCGGCGAGTACGACCAGGGACTCGAGCCGATCGTCTTCGTCGTCTCGTCGATGGCCGGCGGCGCCGGTGCATCGATGGCCCTCGACGTATGCCGTCTGCTCACCGGCATCCCCCAGCTCAACCCGCGGCTCATGGGCGTGTTCATGTTCTCGCCTGACACGTTCAACGAGCTCGCGCCGTCCGATCGTGGCGGTGTCCGTGCGAACGGTCTCGCGATGCTCGGCGAGATCGTCGCGAGCCAGACCCGAGCGGCCAGCGCGCACGACGTGGCGGTGCTCTCGTCGATGGGCATCGCGACCGATCCGACCGCGGTGCCGTTCGCGCGCGTGTTCCCGATCGGCCGCACCATGGGCGTCACCGAGACGGTGTTCGGCGACGGCACCATGAAGGGCATCTACCGCGGCCTCGGTCGCGGCCTCGCCGGGCTCGTCGCGAGCGACGCGGCCATGACGAAGTACGTGCAGTGGGACCTCGGCAACTCGAACCCGACGAGCACTGATCGCTCGCGCTTCGGGTGGGGCGAGAGCGAGGACGACCTGCAGTGGGGGTCGTTCGGATTCGCGAGCCTCAACCTCGGTCGCGACCGCTATCGGCACTACGCTGCACAGCGTCTCGCCCGCGCATCCGTCGACCGCCTCGTGTCTGGACACCGGCGCGGAGCCAACGACAGCGACACCGACGACGTGGTGCTGAACAGGCTCGTCGACTCGCAGTGGGCGGGTGTCCTCTCCCGCCTCGAGCTGCCGGTCGAGGCCAATCAGCCCGCGGTGGCCGCCTGGTTCACATCGTCGGCGTTCCGGCCCGGCGTGCTGCACACGGAGATCAAGACGATCATCGACGGTCTCGCTGTCGGTCTCCCGCCCGCGGCCGGCAACGACGCGCGCCAGTGGCTGCAGGCCGTCGGCGGCCATCTCGCCGCGTCCCGCGCCTGGATCGCGTCGTCGGTGGCGAAGGCCGCATACCGCTGGGCCTTCGACTGGGTGCCCGGGTTCGAGAAGCGCATCGTCGACGAGATCGCGTTCGGCATCTCGCAGTTCGGCCTTCCCTACGCGCGGATGCTGCTCACCCGCGTCGAGTCGCTGCTCGAGAACGCCCTGCAGCCGGCATTGCAGGCGCTCGGCGAGTATCCGGTCGAGGATCCCGCGACGCTCTCGGAGGCCGTCGTCACCCCCGTCTCGGGGATGAAGGGCGCGATCCTCAACCCCGACGGCATCACCGATGTGCTCATCGAGGGCATCTCGGGTCGGGTGCGCCAGAACCTCTACGCCCGTGGCGCAGAGGCCCTCGGCCGCGTGTTCGGGCCGATGGTCCGCGATGCGCTGAACCCGCTCCGCGACGAGATCAACGAGGCGCTCAAGCTCCTCGGCGCCGCCGTGGTGCAGCCCGTCGCCGGCGTCAAGCTCGCCGACGTCGCGACCGACGTCTACGCCGCCTGGCCCAGCGACCGCGACAACCGCGTCCCCGAGCGGTTCGACGTCGCGCACAACGAGATCCTGCTGACCCCGTCCGCGGGCTTCGCCGTGCAGTACTCCGCCGACGTGCGGGCCTCGTTCCCGCAGGCGATCGGCACCGCGCACGACGAGGCGCAGGCCCTGCTCGTCCCCCAGGTGATCACGGGCGTCTGGCCGGTCGGCGCGGGCGCGGTTCCCCCTGGCGGGCTGCTCGAGCGCAAGACGCCGTGGCGTGCCGCGTACTTCAACACCGACCCCGCGACCGAGACGGGACTCCCGCCGACGCGGGCGCGCTACTCGCTGCATCTGTCGACGAAGGACCTGCTCGAGCGAGCATCCGCCTTCGTGGCGCGCCGCGGCGAGCCTTTCGACGTCTACTGCTCGGTGTCCCTGCGCCAGTTCGCGCTGGGCGATGAGCACACGCCCGAGTCCGAGCTGGCCGAGCGGCACGACCTCATCGTGCAGGGCTTCCGGGCGGCGCTCGGCTCCGCCCTTCCGCTGGCCGGAGTCAGCGAGCAGGCCGTGCTCGCCGTGCACGGCGAAGGCGTGTCGTACCGCTTCAAGTTCTCGAATCTGCCGTTCCAGAGCGCCCCGGCGCTCGTGTCTCGACTGACCGAGATCGTGCGCACCTGGCCGAACATCGACGCGACGACCGTGCAGGACTTCGGGCGGGCGTTCAGCGACAACGCCTCCGCGACCAAGGTCGACGTGTTCGGTTCGTACAAGTCGTACTCGCCGGTCGTCTTCAGCGGCCTGCTCGACCCGGTGAAGGAGCAGTGGGGGACCACGCCCACCTACGGACGCGAAGCGTTCTGGGCGCACCGACGGTCCCGTCCGCTCGCCGGTTCGCTCCCGGTCGGCGACGCCGAGCGCCGTGCCATGGTCGCCGGCTGGTACATCGGCCGCGTCACGGGTCGCATCCACGTCCCCGGCTCGCCGTACACCGATCCGGTGCGCATCTGGGACCAGGACGCCTCGGCCTGGCTGTCGTTCCCCGACCCGCTGCTGACCCCGCCCGCGCGGTTCGTCGGACGCGAGTTCGACTGGCTGCCCGCTGTGCTCGAGTCCGAGCTCATCGCGATCGCGCAGGTCAACAACCCGCCGGTGCTCTCCTCGCTTGCTCCCTACCGCACGCTCCGCTCGCTGTACGACTCCTCGGCCGACGAGGCGGGCGCGGGTTCCCTCGCGGCAGACCTGGCGGGGCAGACGGTGCTCGCCGAGTGGCTCGCCACCGAGGTCGTGCCGCCGTCCGGCGCGAACGTGTTCACGGGGGCGACCCCCGCTGAGCGGGCGGATGCCGTGCAGGCCTGGCTCACGGCGCAGCGCGCCAGCATCCGCCAGCGCTTCTCGCAGCCGCTGGCGAATCGCCGAGAGGCGGCGGAGACGCCCATGTTCCGCGACATCGCCCCCGATGCCGAGTGGGCGCTCGATGAGATCGAGCGGCTGCTCGTGCCGGCTCTGGCCCAGGCGGAGCGCGGCAACGGCCCGGCCCTCGGAGAGGGGCTCATCCTGTGAGCGCGCTGCCGGTCGTCCTCGCACCCGCGGACCTCGACGGTGTGCGCGATGTGCTGCGCGACTGGTCTGCGGCGGGTCTCGTCCAGCGGTTCGTGTGGACGGACGGAGCAGTCGCGACCGTCGTCGACGGCGGGAGGGCGCGGCGCGTCGCCCTGCGCGACGTTCTCACCTCGACGCGTGAGTCGGCTGTCGTGCTCACGGTGCTCGGCGCGGCCATCGCGCACGTCGCCCCGGTCGCCCGTGAGCGGATCGATGCGTGCGAGCGGCTGATCGAGGAGTCCCTCGGGCACGGGATGACGGTGGTGCGCATCCGCGCGACGGCCGTGCTGAAAGACGTCGACGTCACCGTGCCGACGCTCGCGATCGGCGGATGGCACAACGTCGTCCTGTCGGCTGAGCAGGCATCGGCCCCCGAGCGCGGACGGGTCATCCTCGACGCGACCGCGTCGACCGACGAGATCGACGTGCACATCGCGGCCTCCCTCGCCGGCGTGCTCGGCCTGTGGGCCGGTGTCGAGACCTCGCTGTTCGAGCACGCGGCTCCGTCGCAGTCCCCCTCGGCGACGATCGCGCGATCCTTCGTGCGCAGCCTCGACTCCTCGCAGATCGAGGCCGAGCTGCGCACCGCGGTGCTGTCGACCGATGCCGGACTCCCGCTACCCCGGGTGTCCGGCGGGGCCGAGTACATCGAGGATGTGCCGCTCGCGACCGCTTCGATGGAGGAGGCGTACTGGCGGATGTTCCCCGGCGTGCTGCGCGGGCCCCGCCAGGCACGGGTCGACGGCGGCGTCACGAGCATCGGAGTCTTCGAGGCGCTGTCGATGTTCTTCGGCTTCCTCTGGGCGTCGATCCGCAACGCCCCTGGTGCCTGGGCCGCATCCATCTTCCGCAAGGTGAAGGCGGGCGTCGCGAACACCGTGCAGGGAGCCGTGTTCGGATCCTCGGATGCTGCGTTCGTCGTGGTCGTCGGCGGGGTGCTCCCCGACGGACGGCCGGCGACCTGGCGCGAGGTCGGCGACGCCGTCGACGCCCTCGCGACCGCGGGGTCGTCGAACACGCACGTGCCGCACGAGGACCTCACCGCACTGTGGCAGGCGTACTCCGCCGCGGCACTCACGCTCTGCGATGCGGGCGAGCGCAACCCCGCGCTGCCTCCCGTCGAGATCGGTGCCAGGAAGGGCGTCGTCCGGCGCCGCGAGGACGTCGTGCCCGACGCCGCTGCGCGCTTCACCGACATCCCCGCGCACCTCGCCCCGGTGGTCGGAGCGGCCGACCTCGCGCCGTATCAGGTGCTCGAGGCCGACGACCTGGAGCGCCGCCTGGCGGGTCTCGCCGCCCAGCCCGGTGCCGGTGTCGCGGCCAGTACGGCGCTCGACAACCTGCGGCACTGGCGGCGCCAGCACGCCGCGAGCTTCGCGGTGCGCGTCGGTTCGCGCATCGGCGGCGCACTGAACTCGGCGCGATCCGAGGTCGCGCAGATCCTCGAGCGGCTGCGGGTCGCCGGTGCGGGTGACGTGGACGATCGCCTCAAGGCGGCACAGCGACGCCTCGCCGTCGTGATGCGGGTGCTGCTGATCTCGGCTGTCGTGCTGATCGCCGTGGTCGGTGCTCTGCTGGGCTTCGAGGTCATCAGCGCCGGACTCGGCTGGAGCCTGATCGGCGGGCTCGTGCTCGCCTGGCTCATCTCGTCGTTCCTCGTGTTCGTCAGAGGGCAGGCGCTGCTCTTCCAGCTTCTCAAGGAGCGCCGCGAGCTCGTCGGCCAACGCGAGGCGGACGAGGCGAACCTCGCCCACGCGCTGCGCGACACCCGCCGCCTCGTCGACGCCTACTCGCAGTTCCTCCGCTGGTCGAGCATCCTCGGTCTGATGCTCGCCGATCCGTTCGGCCGCACGCAGCTCGGCGGTCGTGCCGACGAGCCCGACCTCGTCGGGCTGCCGCTGTCGGTCGTGGTGGGCAAGGCCCAGGCGGATCCCGCCGACCTCGAGATCGTGGCGGCGGAGCTGCGGCGACTCGCGTTCGAGCCGGGATGGCTCAACACGGTCTTCGGTGCGGTCGTGCGCAATGCGCACCGGCGTCTCGGCGGGCGTGGCATCGAATTCCGCGAGGCGCCCGAACTGCTCTTCCGGCAGCAGGGCGACGGCGAGAACAGCGTCCTCCCGGCGTTCGCCGCGCACCTGCAGCACTACGGCGTCGACGCCGACGCGGGGGAGCGCACGTGGGCGGACAGCATCCGTCTGCTCTCCGAGAACCCGGCGCTGGGCCAGCAGTTGGTCCGCCGCGTGCAGACGGCCGGCACCACGATCACCTATGCGGAGTTCATGGGCGCGCTGGAGAACCCGGCGTCATCCGGGCAGCGGATCGAGGATTCCTCGCTGCGTCCGGACATGCGCATCCAGGCGGGCAAGACCGAGATCGTCACGAGTCGTCCGACGACCGTCACGCGCGGTCTCAGCCGCCTCGTGCTGCTGCGTCAGGCGACGGCCGGACTGCCGGCCTTCGAGTTCTCGGCACACGGCGAGCAGACGCAGTGGCAGGGCGACGGGTGGGGCGGCGGGTCATCCGACATGCCGGTGCTGTGATGGGGAGGGTACGAGCATGACCGGAGCCGGTCTCTACGACGTGCGGTTCGCCGCGATGCAGGCGCTGGCCGCTCAGCTGGAGAAGTCGGTAGGTCGGCAGTTCGCCGTCTCCTCGCAGCGCGCGGTGGCCACCTCCGATGTGATGACGGCCGAGCAGATCCTCGCCACCCCGCAGTTCCCGCCGAACGTCAAGGACTTCGCTGCCGAGATCGAGGTGGCGCTCGCGCACGCGCACTCCACCGGCGCATCGAAGACGAACGCTCCGGCCGGAGGCGGATCGGATCCGCAGTCCACCGGGTCGGGGGCATCCGTCCCGACGATGCCGCCGCCGCCCTCGCCCTCCGCCGCTCCTGCGCAGTCTCCGCCGCCGCCCTCTCCGCAGAGCGGTGTTCCGCAGTACGGCGCCTCTCAGCCCCCGGCCCCTCAGCCGACCGCGTCGCAGCCGACGATGCCGCCGCCGCCCGTCGCCCCGCGCGCCGAGGCCCCGACGCCGGCGGACAGCCCCATCGACCTGCGCTCGCTCACGTTCGCCGCGTACAGCGGGTCCGGCGTTCCCGGAGAGATCGCGACGATCCAGGTCACCCCCGCCGCCTCCGGCGCACAGCTGCTCACCTACCCGGCCGGTGAGGGCGTCTACATCGACCGGGTGGTCCGCGGCGACCAGCACGAGCCGTACTCGCCCGACATGGCCGAGGTCGTGACCGTGACCACGGGCGGCGTCGTCGAGGACGACGCGCCGTTCCGGCACGCGGTCCGCTACTACCAGGTGTGGCGCCACTCCGGCGCATCTCTCGTCGAGGCCGCGGCCTCTCAGCCCGTGATCGTGGCGCGCGGCTCGATGGTCGCGCCACCCGCCGGCATCTCGGTCAGCGTCGACTCCGGCTCCGTGGTCACGGCGACCTGGGAGACCGAGGACGGCACCTCGACCGTGGCCGCCTACCGCGTGCCGATCGAGCAGGCGTTCGCAGCGGGCGTGGGCAACCCGAGCTTCCGCATCCAGGCGGAGCGGCCGCTGCTCGGCGGATTCTCCGACCGCGAGGCGGCTCCCGGAGGCAGGTACGTCTACCAGCTGATCGCCGAGGCGGTCATCGCCGGCGTCGTGCACACCTCCTCGCCGATCACGCGCGAGGTGCACGTCCCCGAGGCGCACGCTCCCGTGGGCGATCTCACCTTCACCCTCCACGAGGACGGCGCCGACGCCTGGTTCGACCTCGAGTGGACCGAGCCGCCGGGTGGCCGCGTCGCGATTTACCGCACGACCGCCGAACCCCTTGCCGGGTGGGATCGTGAGCCCGTCGTGACGGATGCTCTGCCCAACGCGAACCTGCCGGTCGAGGCGCGTCTGAACCACCCCGTCGACCGGGCAGCCGGTCGGGGAGCGATGCACCACGTGCCGTGGCCGCGCGACTGGTCGAAGGCGTTCTTCACCCCGGTCGTCGAGCTCGGCGACTCGTCGTTCATCGGCAACACCGTCACCGGCATCCGCGTACCTCCCGTGCGGCGCGTGAAGATCATCGAACGAGTCGACCAGAAGCTCGTGACCTTCGACTTCCCCGAGGGGGCGAACGAGGTGCGGCTGTTCATCGGGCAGCGCGGTGTGCCGGCCGAATCGGTCATCGAGGGGCAGGCGATCGCCTCGATCTCGCGCTCGGCATACGAGGACCGCGGCAGCCTGCTGCTCGGCCGCGACCAGCTGCTGTCGCCGTGCGACATCCACCTGGTCGCCTACGCGAGCCACGGTGTCGAGACCGTCCGGAGCGCACCGGTCACCGAGTCGTACGTGCCTGTTCTCGTGCTCGATTACCACGTCGCCTACCCGATGGGTCTCACGGCGGCGGCCCGCCGGCCGAGACTCACCATCCAGAGCGACCGCGAGCTGCAGCTCGATCCCGGCATGGGCTTCGTGCTCGCCTACCGCCCCGACCGGCTGCCGCTCACGGTGAGCGACGCCACCGCGCACATCGCACTGGTGCGGGAGGACGACGAGGGCGGATCCGCCGCACAGCGGATCGTCGTGCCCCGGCTGTCGACCACCGGCCACTCCGAACCCGGGTGGAAGGCGGATGCCGGATCCTGGGGATCCATCGTCTCGGGCGGCGGCTTCATCCGGCTGTTCGTCGACGACCCGCGATATCAGCCCTTCGTGGCGCTCCTCGACCCGGCCGTCGGCGCCCTGCGCGTCGGCGGCTTCCTCGGCCGATGACCTCGGCGCAGGGCGGGCAGCGGTGGGGGCAGCTGAGCTACGGCTCCCTCCCCGCGGACCCCGTCACGCATGCGGGTGCCGGATGGCGGGTGAAGGAATCCGTCGGCGATGTCACCGACGAGGAGTCGCAGCGGATGCTCGCCCTCGCGGTCACCCGCTTCGAGAGCCATGTGCCGTTCCCCGGGGTGGGGCAGCGGGCCGAGGTGTATCAGGCCCTGCCGCGACGATTCGGCTACCTGCCCAGCGGTGACGAGGCGCTCTACTGGCACGCCGCGCAGGTCGACATGGACGGTGCAGGACGCACCGGCAACGTGTTCTCGCACCTCCTGCTCGACCGGCATCCGGTCGCCCCTTCGCCCCGTCACGCGCCCGTCGCGCTGTGGCGGTCGGAGGGGTTCCTCGCTCCGCACCAGTACGCCCTCGTCGACGGCGCGCGCCTCGGTGACGAGCCCCCGGCCCCCGGCCCCGTGGTCACGCGCGAGAACCTGTTGACGTTCCTCTTCGACTCGGCGCACTGGCGTGTCGGTGTTCTCGCGGTGCTCGCGGATGCCGCGTTCGCGGCGCTCGAGGGCGGCCCGCGGGTCGTGCTGCGCTGCGAGGACCAGCAGGAGGCCGCGCTGTGGATCGGCGCGGTGAATGCGATCCAGTCGATGCGCGACGCGCGCAGGCTCGGATTCAGCCTCTACGAGCGCGGCACGAGCGAGCATGCGAACGGTGTGGACCAGGCGTTCGCCCGCGGCGTGCACATCGCGGTCGTCCCGCCCAGCGACGAGTACGCGCCCGCCGGGGCGGTCGTCGAGATCGATCCGCACGCGGTGGTGACTCTCGGTCAGCCGGGCGGCCAGCACGTCTTCGCCGACGGACGTGCGGTGCCGGTCGGCGTCATGTCGTCACTGGTGACGCTGTGCCTGTTCACGGCGGTCGACGCGGCGGCTCTCTTCGACGCCGTCGACGACGTCTCCCGCCGCACGGGAGACTGCCCGAACATCCTCCTCTCCTGGCCGTTCGCGATGGCGATCCTGCGCAACGCCGACGAGTACCCGGATGCCGCGGCACTCGCGCGCACCGTGGTCGTTCGGGGCACGCCGCCGCAGGTCGCCGCGGACCCCGAGCTGCGAGCGCTCGCCGAGAGCGCGACGGTGCAGGCGATGAGCGACGACCCGGCTCAGATCTGGGCCGAGCTGCAGGCGATCCCGTCGGCGTCGTACGCCTATCAGCTCGTGGCGAGTGCGTATCTCGTCGCGGCGTTGGGGACGCCAGGGTGGTTGTCGCGGAACGACTCCGCGCCGGTGCCGGAGACGCCCGAGAACCTCGATGCCGTCGCGACGGCCGCGGTCGGTGCGCTGGATCGGATGCTGGCCGCCGACGGCGCGGACCCGGTCGGTGCTCTGCGCCTGATCGGCTTCCTCGGCCAGGTGCTCGGTCTCGGCCCTGTGGACCCTCGCATCGAGGGGCGGCTCGAGGATTTGGTGGCCCGGACGATCGAGCAGCTCGTCGTGCATCCGGCGCATGCCGAGATCCTCGTACAGGCCGGCCCGTTCGATGAGCTGGTCCTGGGTCGATGGATCGTCCCCGCGCTCGACAACCGGATTCCGTCCGCCCCCGGGCGGTCCATCTACTCGACGCCGCCGGCTCTGCTGCGCGGACTCTTCGGCGCATCCGCACTCCTTGCACCGGGGCCCCATGCGGGACGCACCGACTTCCAATGGGACGCCGCGGCGCTGGCTCTCGAAGGAGCTGCGGTGCCCGATGCGGTCCTGCGTGATGAGCTCGCCGGACGCCTCCTGGAGCGTTACCACTCGTGGGCCGAAGTCCCCCGCGACGGACTCGGCATTCTCCAGGCGGCCAGCGCCACCTGGAGCACGTCCAGGCTTCTCGCGGTCACCGCCGGTGACTTCTCCCGCGTTCTGCCCGATGTCGTGATCCGTGTGATCCTCACGGCCAGCGCTGAGGACGCTCGCATCCTCTCCCAGCAGCCGCTTCTCGCTGCAGACCAACGACAGCTGGCGAGCTGGGTGTCATGGGCGCGTGATCTGGAGAGCGCTCGGTCGCTCCTGCCTTCGGGGAGCGAGCCCGAGGCGCTCAGCAACATCGCGGGTCAGCTGCAAGGGCTTCTCGGCAGGCCCGACGACCGTGAGTACGCCTTCGTGCCGCTGACGGCCGCACTGTCGATCATCGTGCGGGCGCAGGGCGTCGTGCTCCCGTCGCAGGCGCACCCGCTTCTCGCGGATGTCGCCGCCAAGGCCGCCGCCGACCCGGCGTTCACCGCGCGGACGGTGCCATACCTCCGGGCCTACGCGGCGGCAGATCCCGAACGTGCCCGCCCGCTGCTGCTGCAGCTCGCGGTGATCGGTGCCGCCGCCATGGGATCGGAGTTCCGTCTCTCCCCGGAGGAGGCGGCGAACGCCGCGCTGCGGGATGCCGGCGGGGAGCGCCTGGTCGATGTGATCGCGAGCAGCGCCCTCAGCGGGGCCGCGCGCGGCGCGGTCACGGTCGAGGATCTGACCGCGGCTCTCAAGGAGCGCGCGCTCGGCGACGACGTCAAGGCCGATAGGGTGGCGAAGCGCTGGTGGCGCGCGCGGGGCCTCGGCACCGGGATCGCCATCGCCGACAACGGCGCGGAGTTCCTCGGCAGCCTGTTCCGCGGACGTCAGAAAGGGGAGGGCTGATGCCCAAGATCGTCATCAACGAGCGCGATGCGGAGGCACGCGTCCCGGCGGGGCTGCTCGTCGTGCGCGCGTTCGCCTCGCCCGTGGGCACCGCAGCGCACCCTCGCGCGATCGCCCGATCCGGCGTGCAGGTGCCTCCACCGCTCGTGCCGCCGCCTCCCGGCAGCCTGGTGGTCGGCGTCGACGACATCGACGGAGTGACCCTGCGCATCGTGGCCGACGGCACGTTCCCGGCCGGCAGTGCGGTCACGGTGGGCCTCGAGGTCGCCGCGTACACGGTCGAGATCGGCCCCCTCAGCGTCGGCGGGCTGTCGACGCAGGACGTCGCGGTGCTCGCGATCGACGAAAGCCAGGTGGTCGTGCGTGTCGTCGCGGGCGAGGGCGAGCTGATCGAGCTCTCTCCAGTCGGCAACGCGGCACAGGCCGCCACCGCCGATCTGCTCGGGGTCACGAGGGTGTCGCCCGAACGTCGGGTCGAAGTGGGTCTGGTGCTCGACGGCTCGGCGTCCTTCCGGGCGCTTCCCCCGGCATCCGTCGCACATGCGGTCGACGCGCTCGCCGGCATCATCGCAGTCATCGGCGATCACCGCGTCGGTCTGACGGTCTCGGGCCTGACGCCGCGGACCGAGTCCGCCGACGGCCTGAGCACCCTGTCGGCCAGAGCGGCCGCGCTGCTCGGAACCGCGCCGCGCTCCAGTGGAGCGCGGCTGCCCGCCGCGGCCCAGGCCGCGCGCCCGACCTCGCAGAACTCGCGCACCTGGATCGTCAGCGACGAGGTGCCAACGGACCTCGACCGCCTGCGCACCTCGGCGGGAGCATCCGGTTCGCTCGCGATCGTGGTCCTCGCCGACGCGCCGTCGGCGCCCGCTGTCGACGTCGGCGGCGTGCCGATCGTCTTCCTCGATGTCTCGGCGCTGGCCGTGGCCACCGGGGCCCCGGGGGAACTGGCGCTCGCGGAGGTCGTCAAGTCTCTCGTGCTCGCGCCGCGCGACGAGCGCAGCGAAGGTGGGGTGGCACCGTGATCAAGTGCCCGCAGTGCTTCTCGGGGCTGCCGCCGCAGCAGAAGGCGTGGCAGTGCACGAACTCCGCATGCGTGCAGGATGCGCGCGACGACGTCGCGAGTGCGTATGCGGGGGTCGAGATGCCCGCTCGACCGATGTACGCCGACACCGAGGCGCAGTTCTCGCAGCGGCGCCGCGAGGGTCAGGCGCAGGGCAAGTGGCCGCCGGCGACCCCCTCGTGCCCGCTGTGCGCGCGGCAGATGGCCGATGCGTGCAGCGTCTGCCACTACATGCTGCCTCCGGGCTGGGGCAACGGTGACGTGACGTGCATCGTCATGAGCGGCGCCCGCGCCTCGGGCAAGAGCCTGTTCATCGCGATGGGCATCGACAAGCTCGAGCAGCTGCTGCTCACGCACGCGCAGGCGCAGCTGCTTCCGCTGACCCCCGACATCGCGCAGGTGTTCCGCGTCAACTACCAGGAGCCGCTGAACGCGCGGGGCGTGCTGCAGTCCACGCCGTCGGCATCCAGTCAGGGCGCCTACCAGCGGGTGCCGCTGATCTTCAATCTCGGTCTCATCAAGGGCCGGCAGCAGTACCTCGTCGTGCGCGACGTCGCCGGTGAGGACATGGAGAACCTGCCGCCGTCGCGGACGCACTTCTCGTTCTTCGGGCGGGCGGATGCCGTGCTCTTCCTGTTCGACCCCCTCGCGGTGCCCGATGTGCGGGCCAATCTCGCGGGCATCATCCCGCTTCCCGCGGAGGTCGGACACGATCCGCTGCCGGTGATCGGGAACGTGCTCGCGCTGGTGCGCGAGGGATCCGTCGGCGTGACTCCTCCGATCGGCGTGGTGGTGTCGAAGTTCGATGCGCTCGAGGAGTTCCGAGACCTCGAGGGCAAGCCGCAGTGGAGCGAGCTGATGTCGCACCGCGGTGCCGCGTTCGCACGCGACCCCAGCGAGCGCGCTCTCGCCTACGATCCGACGGACGGCGACCTGCTGAGCGCGGAGGTCCGCAGCCTCGTGCTCAAGCTCGGCGGTGCCGGGATCGTGGCACAGCTCGAGAACCGCGCGGATCGTACGCAGCACCAGTACTTCGCGGTCTCGGTGCTGGGCCATGCGCCCCGTGGCGACTCGATCGACGAGCGGGGGATCGCGCCGTTCCGCGCGGTCGATCCGCTCAAGTGGGCGCTGAGTCTGACGCAGGCGATCTAGCGGACCGGTCGCCTGCGCGGCGACAGGTCGTTCGATGGGGGAGGGATCAGGATGCTGGAGGCGGTGTTCGCGTCGTTCGGCATGGCGGTGCTCGTCATCGTCGTGATCCATGTCGTGGCCGGGTCGCTGTTCGGCCTCGCTCTCGCGACCTGGACGAGGTACCCGGTGTGGCTCGGCATCCTGCTCGGCGTCGTGACGCCGGTCGTGGGCCCGGTGATCGCCGCGATCGTCGTGACGGCGCGGCGTGGCCCTGAGGAAGCGGCCATCGCGCGCCCGAGGCGGCTGCGGCTGAACGGCATCGCGCTCGCGGTGCCGGCGGTGGCGATGCTGGCGGCGCTGCTTCTGCCCTGGTGGATCACGCGGTACGAGGGCACGCGCATCCCGCTGATGCCGACCGGGAACTTCCTCGACACGGTGATCATCGTGTCGCTGATCATCGTCGCGACGGTCGGCGTGCTCGTCGGTTCGCTCGGGATGGTGCACCTCGGAGCGGCGCTGCTGACGGCCGTGATCACCTTCTGGGCCTTCGCGCTGTTCGCACTCGGAGCCGCGACCAGGGCGCTGCAGGAGACGCTCGTCGGCGTCTCGGGTCTCTCGCTGACGCTCGGAGATCTCGTGCGGTTCTTCGGCCTCTCGCCGAGCGACCTTCCGTTGGAGGAGCTCGGCGTGGACCCGGAACAGCTCGATCTGACGGACATCGCAGGTTCCGCATCCGTCGAGTTCGGAACCGGCTGGTACGTGATGATCGGCGCCCTCCTCGTCACACTGGTGTGGACGGTGTGGGCGGCGATCGTGCCCGCGCGGCGGGCGGCGGGGGAGGCGCCGGATGCCGTACGTGCGGGTGCGGGTGCTCAGGTCTCGGTCGTGCCGGGATCGGTCGTGCCGAGCGCGCTCGCCGCGTCGGGCAGCACCGGCGTTGCAGCGGCGCCGTCCGTGTCGCCGTGGGGGCAGACCACCGCGCCGTGGGTGCAGAGCCCGCCGGCGCCGCAGACCGCGCCGGCGCCGCAGACCGCGCCGGCACCGCAGAGCCCCGCGCCGTGGACGGCACCCCCGGTGCCCGGGTCATCCGGCGCACAGCCGTCGCCGCCTGCCCCCTCGCCGTGGGACGAGGTTCCGCCCGGCAACCCCTGGTCTTCCTCTTAGGCCCTGCTCACCCTCTCAGGCGTCCTGCCGCCCTGCACAGTGTCGACATGTCGGGAGGAGAACACACGTTCGGGAGGAGAACTCGGGAGGAATCCTCCTCCCATGAGTGCGTTCTCCGCCCGAGAGTGCGGGATGCCGTGGCAGAGGGGGCGAGTACAGGGCCACCGCCGGAGCAGGGAAGAATGGATGAGCACGTCACCCCTGAAGGAGCATCCATGTCCAGCGTCATCGCCTACGCCGCACCCCGCGAGGCGGCCCCGCTCGAGAAGACCCTCATCGAGCGCCGCGAACTCGGCCCGCACGACATCCTCATCGACGTCGCCTTCGCCGGCATCTGCCACTCCGACATCCACACCGTCCGCGGCGAATGGGGCCCGCAGAGCTACCCGCTCGCGCCAGGGCACGAGATCGCCGGAACCGTCGCCGCCGTCGGCTCGGAGGTCACGGCGCACCGCGTCGGCGTCGGCTGCCTCGTGAACTCCTGCGGCGAGTGCCGCACCTGCCTGCGCGGCGAGGAGCAGTTCTGCACCAAGGGCGCCGTCTTCACGTACGGCAGCACCGATGTCGACGGCACGATCACGCAGGGCGGCTACTCGCAGCAGGTCGTCGTCACCGAGAAGTTCGCGGTGCGCATCCCCGAGTCCCTTCCGCTGGACAGGGCAGCGCCCCTGCTCTGCGCCGGCATCACCACTTACTCGCCGCTGCGTCGCTGGAACGTCGGTCCGGGCAGCCGCGTCGCGGTCGTGGGTCTCGGCGGTCTCGGACACATGGGCGTGCAGCTCGCTCACGCACTCGGAGCCGAGGTCACCGTGCTCTCGCAGACCCTGAGCAAGAAGGACGACGGCCTCCGCCTGGGCGCCGACCACTATTACGCGACCGGCGACCCCGAGACGTTCCGCAACCTGCGGGGATCGTTCGACGTGATCCTCAACACGGTCAGCGCCGCACTCGATCTGCGCGCCTACCTCTCGCTGCTCGACGTCGACGGTGCGCTCGTGTGCGTCGGCCTGCCGCCCGAGCCGCTTGCGCTCGGCGTCGCCTCGCTGATCGGCGGCAACAAGTCGATCTCCGGCTCCAACATCGGTGGCATCGCCGAGACCCAGGAGATGCTCGACTTCTGCGGCGAGCACGGCATCGCGGCCGAGATCGAGGTGATCCCGGCATCCGAGATCAATGCGGCCTACGACCGCGTGCTCGCCTCCGACGTGCGGTACCGCTTCGTGATCGACGCCGCGACCTTCGCCGACTGATGTCGGTGACCACGGCTACGGTCGGCGCATGACCGCACTCCTGATCGGACCCGACGACCTCGCCCGCTGCTTGTGGGTGGGCGACGACGCCGAGTACCGCCGCTACCACGACGAGGAATGGGGCACGCCGCTGCACGGCGACCGTGCGCTGTTCGAGAAGATGGCGCTCGAGGGCTTCCAGGCCGGACTCTCATGGATCACGATCCTGCGCAAACGGCCGCGGTTCCGCGAGGTGTTCGCAGGCTTCGACCCCGAGATCGTCGCTGAGTTCGACGAGAGCGATATCGAACGGCTCATGGCGGATGCCGGAATCGTGCGCAACCGCGCCAAGATCGAGGCGACGATCGGCAACGCCCGCATCGTCCGCGGGATGGCCGATGGCGAGCTCGACGAGCTGATGTGGTCGTTCGCGCCGCCCGCACGCGAGCATCGGCTGCGCGGCATGGCGGATGCTCTCGCGGTGACGCCGGAGTCGACCGCGATGAGCAAGGAGCTGCGTCGCCGGGGGTTCCGGTTCGTCGGGGCGACCACGATGTACGCGCTCATGCAGTCCGCGGGGATGGTCGACGACCACTTCGAGGGCTGCTGGCGGGCCTGATCGGAGGGCCTCGGGCGCGGCATCCGCGTCGTTCCGCGCGTGTCGCCTCGGTTATGATCCCAGGGGGGATGACGCGCGCACTCTGAGTTCGCGGTGAGGCGTTCTCTCGCCGTCTGAGAACTTCGGGAGGGGAAGCGCGCATGGCCAAGCGCACGATGTCCGCGCCGCCGGTGCTGTCCGGCTACAGCTACGTCCGACCGCTGGGCTCTGGCGGATTCGCCGACGTCTTCCTCTACGAGCAGGACCTCCCGCGCCGCGTCTCCGCCGTGAAGGTGCTGCTCTCCGATGCCGTCAACCCCGAGATCCTGCGCACCTTCAACGCCGAGGCCGACATCTCCGCCCGTCTGAGCGCGCATCCCGCGATCGTGACCATCTACCAGGCGTCGATCTCGTCCGACGGCCGTCCGTACATCGCCATGGAGTACTGCCCCGACAACATGAGCGCGCGCTACAAGCGCGGGCCGCTGCCGATCGCCGAGGTGCTCGACACGGGTGTCCGCATCGCCGGCGCGCTCGAGACCGTGCATCGCGCGGGACTGCTGCACCGTGACATCAAGCCGTCGAACATCCTCGTCAGCTCGCTGAGCACGCCGGTGCTCGCCGACTTCGGCATCGCCGCGGCCGTGGTCGACGAGGGCGACTCCGACACGATCGCGATGTCGGTGCCCTGGAGCGCCCCCGAGGTGCTGCAGGAGAAGGTGTCCGGCTCGGTCCCCAGCGAGATCTGGAGTCTCGCGGCCACCCTGTACACGCTCTTCGCCGGCCGCACGCCCTTCGAGGTCGACGACCGTTCGCAGAACTCGCGCGACCGCCTCACTCGCCGCATCGTCAAGGCCCAGTACACGCCGGTTCCCGTCCCCGGCTTCCCGCGCGGCATCGACGAGATCCTCGCGACCGCGATGCAGCGCGACCCGGAGCGACGGTTCGGATCGATGACCGAGTTCGCCGAACGGCTGCGCTGGGCGCAGTACGAGCTGCGCATCGCGCCCACGGCCTTCGAAGCGGCATCCGCCGATTGGGCCGCCGCCGCTCCCGTCGACTTCTCGGATGCCGCATCGCGCGGCCCCGTGGTGACCACGGTCGATCCGGGCTCGCGCCGCGCCGTCCGCGCCGCGAAGCAGAGCTCCGCGCCCCGCCAGATCGAGCAGCAGCCCGCCGTCGCGAAGCAGCGTTCGCCCCTGGCCGCGGGGCTCATCGGCGCCGGCATCGGCATGGTCGCCCTCGCGGCGATCGGGGTCACCGTGCTCAAGATGACGGGAGTGATCTGATGGCCATCGGCGACCGCAACCGACCCGTCGAGCGCCCCCATTCGCGCGGGCGCCTGATCGCGTCGATCGCCGGAGTGGCCGCGCTGGCCACCGTCGTCGCGGTGGCCGTCACCGCGCAGGGATACGAGTCGCAGGAGGTGCCGCGCCTCGAGCCCTCGGTGTGGGTGCTGCGCGACTCGGGCCAGTACGCCCGCGTCAACACCGAACTGGCCGAGATCGACACGGTCCGCAACGTCGACGGACCGGAGGCCGTGTGGCAGGACGGCACGGATGCCGTGCTCTACAGCCAGGGCTCCCGGCAGCGCTGGGACCTCGACCCCGCCGCCCCGCAGGACCTGCTCGCCGATTCGGGCGAGGAGGGCACGGCATCCGCATCGGAGCCGACGCCGGCGGGCACCCGCGAGATCGTCTCGGCAGGCCCCTATGTCGCCTACCGCACCGACACCGGCCAGGTCTCGGTCTCCACGCTGAGCGCGGGCGCCGCGACCACCCTCGTCGACCCCTTCGCCGCGGTCGAGGTGGAGGAGGGCGAGGACGCCCCGACCTACACCGCCGACTCGATCGGCCTGTCGCCCGACGGCATCCTCGCCCTGTACTCCGGCGAAGAGGGCGCGGTGCGCCGCTTCGACATCGACGAGCACACGTTCCTCGGCGATCCGCAGGCCATCGAGTCGGCGCCGGACGGCGGCGATGAGCTCGCCATGACGGTCGTGGGCGATCGCTGGGCGCTGCTGCAGCCCGCGGACGGGCTGCTCTGGACCGACGGCGGCGAACCGCAGACCCTCGACGTCGCGGACGACGCGGTGCTGCAGGTCGGCTCGGACGACGGCGACGAGGTGCTCATCGCCGACTCCGACGGCCTCGTCTCCGCCCCGTTCGGAGGGGGAGAGGCGACCCGCACGGTCGAGGCGTCGGGAGTCCCCGCGGCCCCGGTCTTCGCGGGCGGGCACACGTACGCGGCCTGGCTCGACACGGGAACGGGAACGCTGTGGGCCGACGGCGACACCGTCTCGCTCACCGTTCCCGACGATGCGCTCGAGTCCGGGTCGATCCGACCCGTCTTCCGCGACAACGGCGATCGCGCCGTGCTCACCGAGGTCGGCACCGGCCTCATCTGGACGGCCCCGGACGGCCGCCTGGTTCCGCTCGAGCAGTGGGCGGTCGAGAAGGAGACCGAGCAGGAGGAGGGCACGGTCGTCGTCGAGGACGTCGCCGAGCAGCTGCCCCCGGTCGCGGTCGACAACGCCTTCGGCGTGCGCAGCGGCCAGCAGGTGATCCTGCCGGTGCTCTACAACGATCACGATCCGAACAAGAAGGACGTGCTCTCGATCGATCCCGCGTCGCTCGGCGGCCTGGCCGATCCCGACTTCGGCGACCTGGCGCTCGTCGCCAACGGCCAGTCCCTCGTCGTCACGGTACGAGCGGCATCCGGCCAGACCAGCTTCAGCTATGCCGTCACCGACGGCTCGGCGGTCTCCGAGCCCGCGAGCGTGACGCTCACGGTCGTCGACCCCGCGTCGAACTCCGCTCCGGTCTGGTGCGGTGTCGAGGCGTGCCAGCAGGAATGGCCCACGCCGCAGCTCCTGCCCGGTGGCAGCACGATCGTCTCGGCGCTCTCGGGATGGGTCGACCCCGAGGGCGACCCCTTCGTGCTCAGCGACGCCTACGAGACCGATCCCGCGGCCCCCGTCATGGTCGTGCCGATGGACGACGGGCGCGTGGCGATCCGTCACACCGACCCGAACGCCTCGGATGCGGTGATCCCGGTGACGGTGGTCGTGCAGGACGCCAAGGGCGCGACGGCCGAGAAGACCCTCGACGTGCAGGTGACGGCCAACCCCGAGCTCGTGGCGGCGCCGGTGGCGCTGACCGCGCTGGTCGGCGAGCCGCAGTCGATCCAGATCTCCGACCACCTCTCCGGCGGATCAGGCTCCTACCGTCTGCTCGACGCCGTGCAGACCTCGGCGTCGGCCGACGGTCTCGAGGTCGCCCCGAACACGGCGGCGGGCACGGTGGAGCTGACGGTCGCGCAGCCGGGTCAGTACATCGTCACCTACACGGCACAGGATGCCGTGACCCAGGCCGAGCGCTCGGCGGTGCTCCGCGTCACCGCGGTCGACGGCTCCGCAGCGCTCGCGATGGCTCCGCTCACGGCTTTCGTGCGCGAGGGCGAGGACACCACCGTCGACGTGCTGCGCGCGGTGCAGAACACGACCGGTCGCGTGCTGCTGGTCTCGGGGGTCGAGAGCTCGACGCCGCAGCTCAACGTCGGCGTCGTGGGCAACGAGAGCATCCGTGTCAGCGGAACGACCGAGAGCGGTGAGCCCGGCATGATCGGCACCGCCGCGGTGACCGTCGCCGACGGCGCGGGCGCCGCCGTGCGCGGATCCGTCACGGTGTTCCTCACCCCGCCGTCGAGCGTCACCCGCCCCATCGTGTTCGCCGACGCGATCACGGTGCGCGCCGGGTCGCTGTCGCGCATCGCCGTGACCGACAACGACGTCGCCCCGCGCGGTGAACCGCTGGTCGTGCTGCCGGAGGTCATCGGGTCGGGCCAGGACGACGAGCTCGTCTTCGCCGACGGGAACTCGCTGCGCTATCTCGCGCCGAGCACGCCCGGCACCTACCGGCTCACCTATTCCGTCGCGCTGGAGCGCAACCCCTCGCTGTCCGACAACGGCACGGTGCTCGTGACCGTCGTCCCCGCAGGAACCAACCGCGCGCCCACCCCGATCACGCTCGAGGGTCGGGTGCTCAGCGGACAGACCGTCTCGCTCAAGGTGCCGACCACCGGGATGGATGCCGACGGCGACCGGGTCACGCTCACCGAGGTGGCCCAGCCGGGGGCGGGCAAGGGCACCGTGACGATTTCGTCCTCGGGCGAGTCGATCGTCTACCGTGCGCCGGCCGGCGGCGTGGCAGACGGTCAGGTCCGCTTCTCCTACACCGTGCGCGACCCGCAGGGCGACGAGGGAAAGGGAACCGTGCGCATCGGCGTGCTCGATCAGAAGATCGACGACACCGCGCCGGTGACCTTCAGCGATTACGTGCGCGTCCGCGTCGACTCCTCGACGCCGATCGTGCTCGATCCCCGCGCGAACGACATCGACCCAGCGCAGGGCGAGCTCGAGCTCGTCGAGCTCGAGCCCAACGCCCCGTCCGCACCCGGCAACCCGCTCTACGCGCGCCTGGACGGCCTGATCGATCCGCAGACCTCGCTGAAGGACGGACGCGTGGTGCTGCGCGCCGGTGACACCCCCGGCACCAACTCGTACGTGTACACCGTGCAGTCCGCACGCACCGGAAGCACCTCGCAGGGGCTGATCGTCGTCACGGTCACCGAGGACGACGTCGCCGACCAGCCGACCATCACCGACACGGTGCTCACAGCCCGTGACCGCGCGGAACTCTCGAACGGCGGTATCGACGTCGTGACCGACCGCGTGCGCTGGACATCCGGTGACGTCGGCGCGCTGACCCTCAGCCTGTGGGGCGACCAGCCAGGGTTCACCGCGTCCGGCAGCAGGATCTCGGGCGAAGCTCCGGCCGAAGGCGCTCTCGTGCCGTTCACCCTCAGCGGCGAGGTCGACGGCCGCGACATCGTGGGGCACGGCTTCCTGCACATCCCGGCCTTCGACGACCTCCGGGTGCAGACGCTGCCCGGCGCCGAACCCGTCGTGGTCGACGAGGACGCCACGCAGCAGTTCGACGTCGCCGACTATGTCGACCTCGCAGGTGCCGACCCCTTCGACGTCGGCACCGACCTCAGCGCGCAGCGGTCGGCCGCCATCTGCTCGGCCACAGGCAAGACCGGCACCTACCAGGCCGGTGCCGGAGCCCCGTGGTCCGACACCTGCCTCGTGCCGGTGCGCCTGTCCGGCCAGCAGCGCTGGTCGTACATCGAGGTGCCGATCAGCATCCGCCCCGCCGCCCCTCAACTGAACCTCGCGTCGATCGCGCAGACGGTCGCACCCGGGGCGACGACGACGGTCGACATGTACACGGGCATGGCCTCCTGGGAGGGCGGTCGCGCCGGCGACGAATCGTCGATCGAGTACGGCGTCTCCTACTCCGGCTCGGCGTTCACCGTCACGCAGAACGGCGCGTCCCTGACGATCGAGGCCAGGGCGGATGCTCGTCCCGGCACCCGTGAGGACATCGCGGTGAGCGTCGCCGAGTACGGCGACGTGTCGGCATCCGTCCGTCTCGTGGTCGGCATCGCGCCTCCGGATGCTCCGCGCGGGGCGACGTTCACGCGTCAGTGCGTCGTGACCACGCCCGGCTGCACGATCGAGGCCGTCGGCATCGCCGGCGAGTACGACCCGTTCGAGGGCAAGCAGGGCGCAGGCCTGAAGCTCACCTCGCTGGGCGGGGGCGCGCGCTGCGACGTCGCGAGCGTCAGCGTCGCCGGCACTGCGCTCGCGGTGAGCTGGCCCGGCGGCGGCAGCGCTCCGGGTGGGCAGTGCATCATCCCGTTCGTCGTGACCGACGCGCAGGGCCGCACCGGAACCGGCAGCGTCACCCTTGACCTGCAGGGGCTCCCGCTGCCGCCGTCGAGCGTCACCACGGTCGCCTACACGCGCAACAGCGTCACCCTCGAGGTGCCGCTCGGCGAGGCTGCTCGGGCTCACCCCGCGGTGACGGGTGTGACGATCCTCCGCGACGGGGCACCGTCCGGGGCCTCCTGCGCACCGAGCGGCGGCGTCTACCGCTGCACGGTGAGCGGACTCGTGAACGGTGAGCCGCATGCCTACACGGCCGTCGCCGTGAACTCGGTCGGCTCGTCGCTGCCGACCTCGGCGCACACGACCTGGGCCTATGCCGCCCCCGAGGTGTCGAGTGCCACGGCGGAGCCGGTCTACCGCCAAGGGATCACGAACACGGGTCAGGGCGTCGTCTCGCTCGCTATCACCTCGGGTGATGACGCGGCCTCGTTCCGGATCGGCGACGGCGGGCAGACCGTGCAGCGAACTGGTGCCACGACAACGGTCGACGTCACCCTCCCTCCGGGGGCGCAGACGATCACGATCGTGCCGATCAGCCAGTTCCAGCCGCCCGTGGGCGGGGGGAGCAACGAGGGCGGCGCGGCTCAGGCGTCGGTGACGGTGGCCGGAGCGCCGATCATCTCGTCGGGAGTCGACGTGAGCGCCTCGTCGAACACCTCACTCACGGTGCACAGCCCGACCTCGGCCGATCCGAACGGCAGCGCGAGACCGATGACCGTCAAGTATCTGGCCTGGAGATCGGGCAACGGGCAGTGCTCCGTGAACGGCGACGGTTCGCTCTCGGCATCCGCGGAGCTGGTTTCGGACGGTCCGACCTTCAGTGGACTCGCCTCCTACGAGGTCTACAACGTCATGGTGTGCGCATCCAACGGGTACGGCGTGGCGCAGTCGTCGGTCAGACAGGTTCGCGTCCTGACCTTCATCGACGCCCCGGGCGGAGACAACACGTATCGGGTCAGCACCACCCCGGCGCAGAGCGGATCGCACTACGAGTACGGTCTCGAGTCAGGCCCGTCGATCGACGTGCAAAGCGGCTTCACAGCGCAGTACCGGTTGTACGGGCAGTGGCGCACCGACTTCGTGCTCTCGGCGGACAACTCCCCGGGACAGGTGTTGGGCCGCGGGTGCTACAACCTGATCGTCGAGGTGTGCTCCAACGAGACGAACATCAACGCGGAGACGGCTCCGACGATCGTGAACGTCGACTTCGCCTCGTGCGCGCCGGTCGACCGTCCGAAGAGCGTGGTCACGGTCTCGGCTGCGGCGAGTGGAGCGGCGAACATCTCCGCCGACCCGATCAGCAGCACCGATCCGTTGGTCCCGGATCCCGCGCAGTTCGAGATCACGGTCTCGTGGAACGGGCAGTTCAACTCGCTGCAGTCCATCACTCGAACGGTCGACGCCTGTCCGGTCGTCCCCTGACGCCCTCGACCATTACTCCCCACGAAGAAGGAAGACGATGACCTCGCCGGTTCGGAACCCTGGCCTCGCGCCCAATACTGTTGCCGTATGCCCGTCCCCGCAGCTGCTGCCATGACCATCGCACCCGAACAGGCGTCCTGGTTCTCCGAGACCTTCTCGATCCTCGCGGGGAACGTCGAGCAGGCGATCCTCGGCAAGAGGCACGTGGTCGAGCTGGTGCTCGCGGCGGCGGTCAGCGGCGGCCACGTGCTGCTCGAGGACTTCCCCGGCACGGGCAAGACCGCCCTGGCCCGCTCGATCGCGCAGACGATCACGGGAACGAGCTCTCGCATCCAGTTCACCCCCGATCTGCTCCCGGGCGACGTCACCGGCATCACGGTGTACGACCAGAAGCAGGGTGTGTTCGAGTTCCACGCCGGGCCGATCTTCGCGAACATCGTGCTCGCCGATGAGATCAACCGGGCGAGCCCGAAGACGCAGTCGGCTCTGCTCGAGGTCATGGAGGAGGGGCAGGTCACGGTCGACGGCGTCTCGCGACCCGTCGGTTCGCCGTTCCTCGTGATGGCGACGCAGAACCCCATCGAGCAGGGTGGCACCTACCGTCTGCCCGAGGCGCAGCTCGACCGCTTCATGATCAAGACCTCGATCGGCTACCCCGACGGAGCCGCGACCATGCGCATCCTGCAGGGGGTGGCCACCCCGAAGCCCCCGTTGAACGGGATCGTCGGCACCGACACGATCCTCACGATGGCCGAGATGGCCCGCGGGGTCTACGTGAACCCGCTCATCTCCGACTACATCATGCGCATCGTCGACGCCACGCGTCGCGCCTCCGAGGTGCGCCTGGGCGTCAGCGTTCGGGGCGCGATCGCACTGTCGCGCCTCGTGATGGCGTGGGCTGCGAAGTCGGGCCGCACCTTCGTCACCCCCGACGATGTGCGCGACCTCGCGGTCGTCGCCCTCGCCCACCGTCTCGTGCTCGAGCCCGAAGCCGAGTTCGACGGCGTCACCGCGGTTGCCGTGGTCGGTCAGATCCTCCTCGACGTGGAGCCCCCGCGCGAGAACGGCACTGCGTGAGCTTCAACACCGAATCACGCCTGACGCGCACCGCGGCACGGACGAGCACCTCGACCCGTACCTCGACGGTGACGCGTTTCGAACGCACGCACGGCGGACCCGTCCGCGGTGCGGTGTTCGGCGTGCGTCGGATGCTGCGCGGCATCGCCCGCGCGGCGAGGGGGACCGTGTCGTGGTTGAACGAGACGGTGACCACCGCCGGCCTGCTCGTCGCCGTCGCGCTCGTGCTCGGGCTGGTCGGCGGACTTCTCCTCGGCTGGGTCGAAGCGTGGGCCGTCGCAGCGATCGCGCTCGTGCTGCTCGTGGTGTGCGTGCCGTTCGTGCTCGGCGCCCACGACTACAGCATCCGCCTCGAACTCGGACGTGACCGCGTCGTCGCCGGCACCGACATCGGTGCGGTCCTCGACGTGCGCAACACGGGCACCCGACTCGCACTGCCCGGCGTCGTCGACGTGCCGGTCGGCGAGGGACTCGTCGAGGCGCACGTGCCGTTGCTGCGCCCGGACGGGCACCACAGCGAGCAGCTCACGATCGCCGCGCACCGCCGCGGCATCATCGACGTCGGCCCCATGACCATCACCCGCGGCGATCCCATCGGTCTGCTGCGCCGCGAGCAGCGCTGGCCCGAGGTGCAGCGCATCCACGTGCACCCGGTCACGGTGCGCATCCCCAGCACGAGCGCCGGCCTCATCCGCGACCTCGAGGGCACGCCGAGCACGACCCTGGTCGACGCCGACCTGTCGTTCCACGCCGTGCGCGAGTACGTGGTCGGCGATTCGCAGCGCCACGTGCACTGGAAGTCCACGGCCAAGACCGGAAAGCTCATGGTGCGTCAGTACGAGGAATCGCGGCACGCCCGCATCGCGATCATCCTCGACCTCGCGGCCGACTCCTATGAGAGCGACGAGGAGTTCGAGACGACCGTGAGTGCCGCGGCATCCCTCGCCCTGCAGGGCGTCACCGAGGGTCGTGACGTGCTGTTCGTCGTCAGCGACGAGATCCCCGAGCACTCACGCGCCGAGGTGCTCGCGATCCGCACGCTGCCGACGCTCACCCCGAAGGCCATGCTCGATGCGACGTCGACCGTCGACGCTGCCGACAACGTCATGCGCATCGAGGCGGTCACCGCGCTCACCGTGCAGTCGTACCCCGACCTCTCGATCGCGTTCCTCGCGACCGGATCCCTCATGCCCATCGAGCGGCTGCGTCACGCCGCGGTCGCGCTGCCCGCCGCGGTCGAGGCGGTCGCCGTCCGCGCCGAGCTGGGGCAGGAGCCGACCATGCGCACCGCCCGCGAGCTGTCGGTGATGACGCTGGGCGCGCTGGGCGACTTGCCGCAGATGCTCGCCAGGGGAGCTCTTCGATGACCGCGTCCGCCGCGCTCCGCCGCGTGCGCGAGCTGTTCTCGGCCACCCGTGTCTGGGGGCTGGCGTACGTGCTCATCGGCATCGGCCTGGCGACCGTCGCGGCGTGGCCGCTCTATGCCGCACCGCGCGTGGTGCTCGTCGGCGTGGTGGGTGGCCTGCTCGGGATGCTCGTCGCCCTCGTGTCGCGGGTGCTGCGGTGGAACCTCCTGCTCTCCGCACTCGCGACTGCCGGCGTCTATGTGCTCGTCGCCGCACCGCTCGCGGTGCCCTCGTCGCTCACCTCGATCCCCGCCTTCTTCGCGGGGGTCCGCGACGCCGTGCTCGGGGTCGCTCTGGGGTGGAAGCAGATCCTCACGCTGAACCCGCCGCTCGGCGAGTACCAGGCGGTGCTCGTGCCGCTGCTCGTGGTCGTGCTGTTCGGCGCGTTTGTGGCCACGCTGCTCGTGCTCGATGCCCGCCGTCGTGCCGCCTGGGCGGTCGCCGTGGTCTCGGCGATGAGCCTGTTCGGCATCTCGTTCGGCCTGATCGGCACGAGCGCGCCGCTCACCGTGGCGGGCATCACGCTCCCCGCACCCCGGGAGTGGGTGCTCGGGGTCTCGGTGTTCCTCGCCGGCCTCGTCTGGCTGATCGGACGCTCACGCCTCCGTCGTGCCGAGGCGCTGCGCGCCGTCGCTGCGCGGAACGTCACCCGGCGCGCGGCACCCGTGTGGCTCGGCATCCGTCGTCATCTGCTCTCTGGTGTGCTGCTCATCGTTGCGCTGGCCGCCGGCGTCGCCGTGGTGCCCGCGGCGGCGGGATGGTCCGACCGCACCGTGCTGCGCGACGACGTGGAACCGATGGTCGTGGTCCAGCAGCAGATCAGCCCCCTGGCCACCTATCGCTCGTGGTTCACGACCTCCGAGCTCGACCAGACCGTCTTCTCGCTCCGGGGAGATACCGGCGACCTCGAGCGGATCCGCATCGCCACCCTCGACGCGTACGACGGCGAAGACTTCCACATCGCGAAGGACGACCGCTTCAGCCGTCTGCCGCGAGCCGCCGCACCGGGAGCCGACCGCATCTCGCTCGACGTCACGATCGGCGAGGGTTACGAGGGGATCTGGGTGCCGGCACCGGCCGGTCTCGCGCAGGCTCCGAGCTTCTCGGGCGACCGCGCGGACGCGCTCGCCGACGGATTCCACATCGACGACGAGGGTGACACCGCGATCACCATCGCTGAGACGCCTGTTGGTGGCGAAGGCCTGGTGCCGGGGGACCGGTACGAGGTGCTCGTCGACGCCCCGGAGGCCGCACCGTCGCTGGCCGAGGTCACGGGCGGGGAGTCGCGGCTCGACCGCGAGGCGTACCCCGCTCTGACGGAATGGGCGAGCATGCAGGAGCTCCCGCGCACGGGCGCGGGCTACCTCGAACTCATCGACCGACTCCGCGCGCGGGGGTATCTCTCGCACGCGCTGCTCGAGGACGAGCAGGCGTCGGCATGGATCGCCGCGCTCAAGGGCGCGGACGGATACTCATTCGCGGCGAGCTACGCGGGTCACTCCGCCTCGCGCATCGAGGAGCTCTTCACCTCGCTGGTCGATCAGCAGCGTCGAGCCGGTGCCGACGCCACCCCGGAGATGCTCGTCTCCGCGGTCGGCGACGACGAGCAGTTCGCGGTCGCCGCCGCGCTGCTCGCCGACTTCTGGGGACTCGAGTCCAGGGTCGTGCTCGGAGCCCGGCTGCCCGCCGCTGAGGAGGTGCCCGGCATCCCCGCGTGCGAGACAGAGTGCACCGGCGCCAACATGACCGCGTGGGTCGAGGTGCGCGCCCCGGGCGGCGAATGGACCCCGGTCGACGTGACCCCGCAGTACGCCCTGCTGCCCAGCACGATCACCGAGGGCGAGCAGCTGCCGGAGCATCCGACCGTTCCCGAGCAGCCGCGTTCCGAGGCCCTCGATCCGCCGCAGGCGCAGAGCGACTCGCGCAACACCGATACGCCCACCGAGATCACCGACTCCGGCACGGTGGCGACGCTGCTCGCGATCGCGAGGATCGTCGGGCTGAGCCTGCTCACGCTGCTGCTGCTCGTGCTGCCGTTGCTCGTGGTGCTGTTCGCGAAGCGGAGCCGGCAGCGCTCACGCCGGTTCGCCGCTGACCCCGAGTCCCGGCTCGTCGGAGCCTGGGAGGAGCTCGTCGATCTGTACGTCGACGACGAGCGTCCGATGCCGATGATCGGCACGCGCGTGCAGGCGGCGCGGGCGGTCGATCGGCCCGCGGCGACGCGGCTTGCGGAGCTGGTGGACAACGCCGTCTTCGCGGCGCATCCGCCGACGGATGCCGATGCCGAGGTCGCCTGGGGGATCGTGGACGCCGATCGCGCCGACATCCGTGAGCACCGCAGCCGCCGGCAGAGACTGGCGTCGATGTTCGGTCTGCGGTCGTTCCTCGCGAGGATCGCGCCCCGGCGCGCGGGTGCCGCTCCCGATCACAGGCTCGCACTCGGTACGCTCGCAGTGGCCGGAACCGGCCGGCAGGAGGAGAACGCATGAACGAGGTCGCAGACCAGGTGCATCTGGCGGTGGACTACGGGTCGAGCTCCGGCGTCCTCGCGGCGTTCGGGATCGTCTACGGCGTGGCGGCCGTGCTCGGCCTGCTCGTCTACGTCTGGTACGCGCTCGCACTGTCGAAGCTGTTCCCGCGTCTCGGTGCCGAGGGCTGGAAGGGATGGGTGCCCATCCTCAACGAGGCGACCATCCTGCAGCTCGGCGGCAAGCCGGCGTGGAACGTGGTGTTCTACTTCATCCCGATCGTGCAGATCTACGGGCTGATCCTCAAGATCCAGGCCACGCACAAGATCAACGAGCGCTACGGGCGCGGCGCCGGTTCCACCGTGCTCGCCGTGCTGCTGCCCCCGGTCTGGGCGTCGATCCTCGCCTGGGGCGTCGCGCCGTACCCCGAGGGCGACCGGCTCGCCGCGTTGCAGCCAGGTCCCCGCCGACAGGCCCCGCCGGCGGATGCCGAGCACCACGGTGCCGGGCAGGGATACCTTGCTCCGCCGATCCTCCCGCACGCCGGTGCCGGCGCCGGCGCAGGCGCCTCCGCGCCGTTCGCGCCCGCGGCACCGTTCGCCCCCTCTGCTCCGTTCGACTCTGCCGCTCCGGGTGCCGGGGCTCCCGCCCAGGCGGCACCCACGCACGGAGACCCCCTGTTCGGCACACCCATGTTCACCGCTCCGGCCTCGGATCCTGGAGTCCCGGCGTCGCCAGCGGACGACCTCTTCGCGAATCCCGCGGCTCCGCCCGCACCGGCCTACGCTCCGGTCGCCCCTCCGACGTTCGCGCCGTTGCTGCCGGATCCTCCCGGCGGCTTCGTTCCGGCTCCGCCCGCGGCTCCTGAGGCTCCTGCCGCGTCTGAGTCGTCGAGTGGGGGTGCAGCGCCTGGGTTCGGGTCGGCTGCTCCTGCCCCGGAGTCCTGGGTTCCTGCGTCCGCCGACGGGGCCGCTCCGGTGAGCCCCGTGCCCGCGACCTGGGACCCTCCTGCTCCTGCTCCTGCTCCTTCTCCTGCATCGTGGGACTCGGGTGCGCCCGCTCCGGCAGCCCCGACTCCCGGCTCGTGGGACTCGCCCTCTCCCGCAGCTCCCGCTGATGCAGGCGTTGCTCCCGCATCCTGGCGGCCTGCTGCTCCCACCGCTCCCGCTTCGGTTCCGGCGACCTCGCCGTCCTGGGACTCCGCGCCTCCGGTCGCATCCGGGTCGGGCTCTCCGGCGGCGCCTGCTCAGCCCACGTGGACACCCGAGCCGCTTCCGGGACCGGGCAAAGAGGAGTCTGTCCTGTGGACCCCGGGTCCGGTCGAACCCGTGCAGACGGGGACCATCGTGGTGCCCGATGCCGGCCACGGTGCCCCTTCAGGCGTCCCTCCGGTGCCGCTGCCGCCCGTCTTCGCCGCGGCACCGCCGGCGTTCGCGCCTGCGCCACAGGACCCTTCGGTGCAGGACGCCGCACCGCACTCGCGTGTCGCCGATGCACGCGATGCCGGGCCATCGTGGCCCCTCGCTGCTCAGGGCTCGGCATCCGGAGACGGCCTGATCGTCGACGTCCCCGGCGCTGCACGGACGGCATCCATCCCTACCGCGGGCGGACAGGGCGTCGCACCCGAGACGCCCGCCGCTCACGCGGCCGCCGAAGCCGACCGCGCCTTCGTTCCCGAGCGCACCGCCTCGGCTCCGGCCGTGCAGGACCCGTCAGCCGATGAGCCTGCGCTGCACACGCTGCGCCGCGCACCGATTCGAGTGTCGCTCGAGCCCGAGACCGCGTCGACGGATGCCGCTGACACCCTCGCAGGTGCGGGATCATCACCCGCGCAGCCGGCCGTGGACGTCGAGCATCGCGGCCGGGAGGCGGCCCCCGCCGCCCCGCAGCCGGCGTCCGCCTTCGATGGGGCGACCGACCAGGCGTCGTCTGCGGGTGGTCTCCCGCAGCGGGGGTCGGCGCCGGAGACCGCGCCGACCCCGATCTGGGACCAGTTCGTCGGGCGCGCCTATGAGGCGGCCGTCGCGGAATCCGTGGCGCACGCCCCTCACGATGAGGACGGGCAGACGCTCGGATCGGCACCGCAGTCGGTCGCCGCTGAGCCGGTCACGACCGAGCAGGTCGCCGCGCCCGCTCTGCCCTTCGAATGGCCGACGCCGCCTCCGGTGGCGGAGACTCCGGTGACCGAGACCCCGGCGGCGGAGACTCCGGTGACCGAGACTCCCGTGGTTGAGACCTCCGCGCCTGCCTTCGCCGCCGAGGTCCCGGTGGAGACGCTCGCCCCGGCCCCGGTGCTCGAGCCGCCGCTGCGCGGTCCCGACCTCGGCTCCCGCGGCGACCTCTCCGCCGGCATCCGCCCTGCCCCGATCCCGGTGACCCTCCCCGAGCCGCCCGTCGCCGAGCCCGAACCCGAGGCCGCTGACGACGACTTCGAGGCGACCGTCGTGGTGCCGCGTCGACGCGGGGTGCGCCGCGTGCTCGTGCTCGACGACGGACGCTCGTTCGCGCTGTCGGCGTCGAGCGTCGTGATCGGCCGCAACCCCGCAGGGGAGGCAGGCGAGCAGCGCCTGGCCATCTCCGACGGCACCCGCACCCTGTCGAAGACCCATGCCCGGCTCATCGTGCAGGGCGACGAGTGGCGCCTCACCGACCTGCACTCGACGAACGGCGTGGTGGTCGTCGCCGACGACGGCGCCGAGACGCTGCTCGACCCGGGCGAGAGCGTGATCGGCGCCGGCCGTTTCATCCTCGGCGAGGTCGGCATGCATGTCGAGGTGGAGTCCGATTCGTGACCGCATCCGATGTCGTCCTCAACGTCGCGGCGCTGACCGACGTCGGTCTCACGCGTGCGATGAACGAGGACTCCGTGCTCGCGGCATCGCCCGTGTTCCTGGTCGCCGACGGAATGGGCGGTCACGACGCGGGTGACAAGGCGAGCGCGGCGGTGGTCGCGGCGTTCGAGCCGCTCGCCGGCACCCTGGTGACGACGGCCGAGATCGGAGCCGCGCTCGCGCGCGCGAACGAGACGGTCGAGGCGATCGCAGCCCAGCATGCCCGTGGTGCGGGCAGCACGCTCGCCGCCGTCGCACTCGTCGAGCACGACGGGGCCCCGCACTGGTTGGTCTTCAACGTCGGCGATTCCCGGGTCTACCGCCTGTTCGCGAACGAGCTCGACCAGCTGACGATCGACCATTCGCTCGGTCAGGAACTGGTCGACGCCGGCGAGCTGCGCCCCGAGGATCTCGCGAACTTCGCACAGCGCAACGTCATCACCCGGGCGATCGGCGCCTCCGACAACGTCGCCGACAGCTGGCTGGTGCCCGTGATCGACGGCGAGCGACTGCTGCTGTGCTCCGACGGTCTCAGTGGAGAGGTCGGTGACGAGAGCATCCGCGCGACGCTGACCATGGCGGGCCGCCCCGAGACCGCCGCTGCCGCGCTGGTGCGCCGAGCGAAGCAGGCCGGCGGACGCGACAACATCACCGTCATCGTGATCGATGTCGTCTCCGGAGGGCTGCGGGGGGTCTCGCTCGACTCCACCGACAGCCGACGTTCGGTCTCGGTGCACACCGAGACGATGCTCGAGGGAACCACGGTTCCCGTGCGAGGGCGGCGCTGACATGGACGAGGACGACGCGTTCGACGAGACCGTCATGCTCACCCGACGCGGACGCCGCAGTCGAGGAGCGGACGCCGCGTCACCGGCCGCTCCGGGGAGCATCGACAGCGGCGCGGACGATGCCATCGACGAGCACACCGTGAGCATCGAGGATCGCACGGTGGCCGTGCCCCGGCGACGTCGCACGGAGTCTGCCGACGACGTCGACCCGACGGATGCCGACGCCGAGGCTCCCGTCGACGAGCACACCATCGCGATCGATCGTCGGTCGGCGCCGGTGACTGCGTCGACGGATGCCGAGGACGATGGTCTCGACGACCGCACGGTCGCGGTGTCCCGGCGTCGAGCAGCGGATCCTGAGCCGGACCCGGACGCCGAAGACCCGTTCGACGAGCGCACGGTCGCTGTCGTCCGCGACGCGACGCCGTCCGGCGATCGGGGTGGTCTCGACGCGAGGCTCGGCGGTGAGGAGCCGATCGAGGACAGGACCGTGGTGATCGACCGCGGCCGGCCCGACTCCGAGCCCGCAACCCTCGATGCCGTGCCCACGGGTGCCGATTCTGCGGCCCCGGAGCCGCAGATCGAGGATCGCACTGTCGTCATCGACCGCTCGGTCGAAGATCGCACAGTGGCGGTGGACCGAGCGGTGGTCGTCGATCGCGGTGCAGCATCCGCATCCGCATCGCCGGAGCTCGTCTCCGCGTACGTCGGTGAGGATCTCGATGCGACCGTTCCGGCAGCGCCGCCGCGCGTGGTCGACGCCGAGCCGACCCCGGCGATCTACAAGCCCCGCGCTGCGCCGCGGCGGCCGTCGCGCCCGCCCGTGATCCAGGGCGGCATCGCGCCCACGCGCGAGTTCGACGAGCAGGCGGTCTCGCTCGTCCGGCGCGCGCGGCGCGTCAGCCTCTGGTCGCTGCTGAGTGTGCTCGGCGCGTGCGCGGTCTCGGTCGCCGGGCTGATCACGCTGGCGTACTTCGTCTTGGCCTGACGGCCTTCGGGCGCCGGTCCCTGAGCGAGCGGAGCGAGACGAAGGGCGCTCGTCACGAACGTCCTTCGTCTCGTCGCTGCGCTCCTCGCTCAGGATCCGGTGCGAGAACCCCGGTCGCTGCCGCGAGTGCCTGTGCGTCTCCCGGAGGGCTCCCCACGGGAGGGACTCTCACGTTCGGGCTGAGGAATTCTGCGGATCCTTCAGCCCGAGCGTGAGTTCTCCGCCCGAGCGTGCGTCTGACGCGTGACCTCGCGTGACGGCATCCGATCCGCGTCGTGAAAGGATGGGGCTTCGGCGCTCAGGGGGAGCGCCGGAGACGGGGGATGCGCATGTCCGAGGGAAACATCGACGATCGTCGATCCGCAGCCGGTGCAGGCCAGAGCGCCTACCCGCCGCCCCCGCCGAGCATCCCGTCGGCGTCTCCCGGTAACGCAGCCTTCGCAGCGGAGGCGACGGTTCCCCCGGCGGATGCCGTCTATACCGGCCCCTCTGCTCCCCAGACTCCGTCCTCGCCGATCGGCCAGCCCGGTGCCGTCGTTCCCGGCTACCCCGCGCCGGGCACTCAGGTCCCGGGCTACCCGGGTGCGCCGGTAGGTGGTTACCCGGGCGGACCCCAGCCTCTGCAGGGCTACCCGACGCCTGGGTCGCAGGTAGCGAGCTATGGCACACCCGGTCAGTCATACGCATCACCGGGTTACCCGGCTCCCGGCTACGCAGCTCCCGGCTACGCCGTCCAGGGCTACCCCGCTCCGGGGCAGCCGTACGGAGCATACGGTGCGTACCCGGTGGCGCCTCCGAGCGGCCGGCGCTTCTGGGCGCTGCAGTTCATGTACTACATCCCCCTCGCTGGGGTGCTCGTGGTGCTCATCGTCGCTCTGGTCCAGCGATCGAGCGCACGGCTGTCGCCAGTGCCGTTGGTCCGTGAGAACGCGCGCTGGGCCGCGAACTGGGTCCTGAGCTACTTGTTCTACCTCGTGGTGTGCCTGAGCTGCATAATCGCGCTCGGCATCGCGTTCGGAGACACGCGCAGCTCCGGCGTGATCGCGATCCCCGTCATCCTGCTGTACGCGATCGGCATCTACTGCCTGGTGACCATCATCATCGGCACGGTCAAGGCCGATCGGTTCGTGCACCGTCCGTACCTCGCGCTCCCGTTCTTCCGCAGCTGACCGAATCTCGCAGGTCACGTTTCCGCCCTGGTCGCCGACCCCCGCGTATCAGCGGCTGACCTCTTCGTGCCCGGGACGCTCCGTTGCCGCGGGCGCGCCTGGTCGGAGTCCCGAAGGGCACGCGTGAGCGGTCTCCACCGATTCACTGCCAATCCGTTCGGGACAGTGCTCCGAACCACGTGTGCGTCGTGTTCGCAACCGCCTGCTTTGGAGTTCGAGAAACTGCAATGCTGGTGGGAGTTCGTGCGGGAGGAGAGCCATGCACAGAACCGGTTCCAGGCTGGGCGACTATCTTCGTGCCCGCCGTGCGGTCACTCAGCCGGAAGACGTCGGGCTGCCGAGAGACCCTTCTCGGCGTGTGAACGGTCTGCGTCGAGAAGAAGTCGCTCAGTTAGCGGGGATCAGTCCGGAGTACTACCTGCGTCTGGAGCAGGGCAAAGCTCGGCAACCATCCGAGCAGGTGCTGGCTGCACTGGCGACAGCGCTCCGGCTCGATCATCACGCCGGCGTCCATATCCGTCGCCTCGCGGCGGTGCGGGAGGCGCTTCCCGAGAAAGTAGTCGTCGCAGCCCCGGGACCTGTCGAGGAGAGTCTCGTGAGTCAGATCCGGGGCGTCGGTGCCCTTCTGGTGGACACGAATCTGGATGTCCTGCACAGCAACTCGATCGCGGCTGCACTGATCCCCCGGATCGCAGAGCGCCCCCGAAATCTCATTGCGGAGCTGCTGCGGTCATCGGCCCGCACGCTCGACGCCCGCAGTGAGCTGATCGAGCACCTGGTCGCGGTGCTGCGCTTCATCAGCGAGCCGAACGAACGCCAGCAGCAGATCGTCGGCGAGCTGTCGTTGTCATCACCGGAGTTCTCGTCCGCGTGGGCGAAGCACGACGTGCGGCAACCCGGTCCGACAACGGCGCAGGTGCAGGTCGCGGGTGTGGGAACGCTTGCGCTGCGGTGCAACATGCTGATGTTCACATCAGGACATCATGCGGTGATCACCCTCGAAGGGCCGGGCGGCGTCCGAGGTCGTGCGTCGCTCTCCTACCTTCAAGAGGTCGGAGACGCGATGCTGTGCTCACGGATGCTGCCGAACGGGGCCGCTCATGCCTGATCCACCGGGGGTCCAGGTCATCACTCTGATGTGAGGGGAGCCATCCCAGCTCTGGAGTCGGTAGTCGAAGGTCGTCCAGCCGCTGTCGCCATCGGTCACCTGCACCATGCCGGATGGCGATATGGCGTGCGGGGTGGTCCAGAGCCGCGCGAAGGTGGCGCTCGAGGTCGCGAGCTCTCCGACCAGTGCGATGGCGACTGGGTCGTCGGCGAGATCGCGCAGACCTGCGCGCAGCAGAGACACGATCTGGGTCACCGGCTCCGGAGCGTCGTCGAAGAGCGCCTCCACATCGGGTGCGAGGAAGACCGCGCGCGCGAGATTCTCGCCGGCGACGAATCCCGGCCACACGCGATGAGCTGCCTCACTCACGGCGATGATGGTGACGTAGCGATCGATCGCCACCGCGATGCCCTTGTGATCGCGAACATGCCGTTCAACCGACGATGGTTGTGCCTCCACACCAGGAACCTATACCTCGTGCGCTGATGGCCGGGGCGTCTGGTGGAGCTGATCCCTCTGCCTGGTACTCGAAGTCACACCCGGGTGGCTCCCGCATCTCGTCGGCGACATGCCGGGCGGCGTGGCGCGTCGTTAGCTGGTATATCGGGGGGCAGGTCTGACGTGCCGGGCGTACCTAGATTGGGAGATGCGCGGGCCGATCTACCGCGTGGCTGGACGTTCGGCGATCCGTCAATCGAAGAAGGTCGAAGGCTGGGGAAACTTTTCTTCAACTTTCGCGTCACTTCGATCGGTCCGATGTGTCGAGGTTGATGATTCGGCGCACCACGCGTCGCCCAGGGGAGAGGGACACAGATGTTCAGTGCACGAAAGCTGCGGTGGGGAGGCGTCACGGCTGTGACCGGCCTCATCGCCGGATTGCTTGCGTTCGGTGCCGCCGCGCCGGCCGCGGCGACGCCGAGTTCAGGACCGGTGGAGTCCGCCAGGATCGTCCCGCTCGTGGCGGGGCAGCCGGGTGTCCCCTCGACACCGACCGAACTGTACAAAGAGAACTTTGAGAACGTCCAAGGACGACCGCTCAGCGCGGTGATCCCGCTGCAGAACTATGTCTCGGCGCAGGGCGTAACGTACACGGCAGACCCGTTCTGGCTGAACACGGCAGCCTGCAACGGATTCATCCTGAACTATCAGAGTTCATTCGTGCCGGGCTACTGCTCCAACGGTGGTGACCAGTTCAACGATGCGCTCGCAAAGACCTACGCTCTGGGACTGCTGAACTCGCCGCAGAACCCGACCACCAACTGGGCGGTCTCGAGCAACACCTCGGCGAACGGTCCCGCGAATCAGCGGATGTTCGTCTCATCTCTTCTGAATGTGCCGGCGAACGGCCGGTTCATCACGTTCTCGGTCGACTCGGCAGCCACGGCCTGCTTCGCTGTCCAGCCGAAGCTCCGCTTCTCGCTGGTGACCTCGGGCGGACAGCTGATCCCTGTCTCGAACGGGGCAATCAATCCGTGCACGAACCCGAATCGGCAGACCGCCGTGGTCCCGACACGGGATGGGCTCGCGCAGACGGTGACCTACGGCAGCTTCGCCGCGGACTCATCGATCCTGTTCAACAGCAACCAGCTCGGCATCTCGATGGTGAACGAGGAAGGCTTCGGAGGCGGTAACGACGGTGCCTTCGACAACATCCGTGTGCTGGACGTGACGCCGCAGCTGGACAAGTCGTTCTCCGGCGGCAACCGCATCGACAACGGCATCCCGGACGTTCCGGTGAACGGCGTCTCCACGCTGACGTTCACGGTCACGAACACGTCCGAGCTGGCCGCGAAGTCGGGCTGGTCGTTCACCGACAGCCTGCCTGCCGGTCTCGTGGTCGCTCCGACGCCGAACATCGGCGGCACGTGTGATGCGACGACGACGGTTGCGGCGGGTGCGACGTCGATCTCGATCGCGAACGGCAACCTCGTCACCGGTGAGGTGTCGTGCACGGTCACGGTCGACGTGACCTCGAGCACCCCGCTGCCGGACGAGGCTTCGCCGAAGGTGTACACGAACTGCGCGGCGAACATCACGCAGGTGGTCGGTCTCAACCTGCCGAACTGCGCATCGGTGGAGTTCTACACCGAGCCCGAGCTCGAGCTCACGAAGACGTCGACCGCGACGGCCGAGACGCGCGCCGGTGACGTCGTGACGTACACGATCACGGCGGAGAACACCGGCACCCAGGACTACACGGTCGCCAACCCGGCGGTGATCTTCGATGATCTCTCCGGGGTTCTCGATGACGCGACGTACAACAACGACGCGACCTCCACCGTCGGTGGGGCGCCGTCGTATGCGGCTCCGCTGCTGTCGTGGAGCGGTGCTCTGCCCGCGGGCGACACGGTGGAGATCACATACTCCGTGACGGTGTCGGCGCCCGCGGGAGACGGCACCATCCGGAACGTCGCCTGGGTGCCGAACGACCCGACCGATCCCCAGACGCCTGCGTGCGCGCCGCCGGTCGATGGCGTCGACCCGACCACGGGTGAGCCCTGTGCAGTGACGTCTCAGCCGCTGCCGCGTCTGTCGATCAACAAGTCGGCGAGCCAGACCGAGCTTCCCGCGGTCGGCGACCAGGTGACCTACACGGTCCGCGTGACGAACGAGGGACCGGGAGACTACACGGCGGCGAACCCGGGGACCGCGACGGACGATCTGTCCGCGGTGCTAGACGATGCGACGTTCGATGACGCGACATTGACGGCGGACATCGGCACGGTGACCCGCAACGGCGACGCACTGTCGTGGACGGGTGCGCTCGCCGCCGGTGAGGTCGCCACGATCACGTACACGGTGACGTACACGGGGCAGGGCGACAACGTGCTGACCAACCAGGCGTGCGTTCCGGCCGATGAGACCGCACCGGGTTTCCCCTCGTGCGACTCGGTCACGATTCCCGGCGCTCTGCTGAAGCAGTGGAAGAGCGCGGTGGCGTCGGCGACGCCGACGGTGGCGGGGTCGACGATCACGTACACGCTGTTCTTCGACAATGACGGTCAGGCTGCGGCTGATGTGGATGCGGTCGATGACCTCACGCATGTGCTCGACGATGCCGATGTCACGGTCGAGCCGACGTCTGCGGACGGTCTGACGGTTGTCCGCAACGGCGAGCAGATCTCCATCACGGGATCCGTGCCTGCGGGTGAGCGCTACTCGGTGACCTACACGGTGACCGTGAAAGCGGATGACGAGCGGGGCGACAGCATCGCGTCGAACTTCCTCCTTGCACCCGGTGAGGAGCCGCCGACGGATCCGGAGTGCGACCCGACGGACGAGAATTTCCCGAACTGCACGACGACGCCCATCACGGGTGTCGCGTACGAGAAGTCGGTCGAAGCGTCCGAGACCCCCGTGGTCGAGGGTACTGAGCTGACGTACACGATCACGCTCCGCAACACGGGCTCGACCGTCGTGGATGTGCTCCGCGACGACAACCTGACGGACGTTCTCGATGACGCCGATCTGACGACTGATCCTGAGTCCGACACCGCGTCGGTCACGGTGGACGGTCCGACCGACGGGATCCTCGCGATCCGCGGTGACCTCGCCGTCGGCGCGACCGCGACGATCACCTACACAGTCACAGTCAAGGCCGCGGAGGATCGTGGCAACAGCTCGGCGAACAACTTCCTGGTTCCCCCGGGGACGACTCCGCCGGGGACGTGCGATCCTGCGACCGAGCAGTGCACGGTGACCCCGATCCTGGGATACACCGTGTCGAAGGTTGCGGATGCGGAGACGGTGCAGCCGGGTGGTGTGGTGACCTACACGGTCACGATCACGAACACGGGTGGAGTGGCGTTCACGGACGCAGCCCCTGCGACGTTCACGGACGACCTCACCGCGGTGCTCGACGACGCCGTGTACAACGGTGACGTCACCGCCGGTGGCACTGTCGCCGGGAACACCCTCTCCTGGGCGGGCCCGCTCGGTGTCGGTGAGACGGTCACGGTGACGTACTCGGTGACGGTGAGCGACCCGGCTACCGGCGATGGGACGCTCACGAACGCGGTCGTGCCGACGACGCCGGGTGGCGAGTGCGATCCGGATGCCGAGTGCGTCGTGGAAACGCCGGTGGCTGCGTACACGGTCGAGAAGAGCGTTGACGTTCCTTCGGCTCTTCCTGGCGACGTGGTCACGTACACGGTGACGGTGACGAACACCGGTGGCGCGGCATATCCGGCGGATGCTCCGGCATCCTTCACTGATGACCTGTCGGCGGTGCTGGATGACGCGACGTACAACGACGACGCATCGAACGGTGCGACGGTGACCGGTAGCACGCTGACTTGGTCGGGTCCTCTCGCGATCGACGAGGTCATAGAGGTCACCTACTCGGTGACGGTCAACGACCCCATCACGGGCGACCAGAACCTCGTCAACACCGTGGTCCCGACGGGCCCCGGCGGCACGTGCGCGGAGGACAACGAGTGCTCGACGACCACACCGGTCGGTTCGTACACGGTGAACAAGACGGTCGATCGGACGACGGCCCTGCCGGGTGACGTCGTGAGCTACGAGGTGACGGTCACGAACACGGGCGAGGTGGCGTACACGGCGGATCAGCCGGCGACGTTCACCGACGACCTGTCGGGTGTGCTCGACGATGCCGTCTACAACGACGACGCGACGAACGGTGCGACCGTGTCGGGCAGCACGCTGTCCTGGTCGGGTGCCCTGGCGGTCGGTGAGACGGTCACGATCACGTACTCGGTGACGGTGGATGCTCCGGTGACGGGTGACTTCGTCCTCGCGAACGTGGTGGCTCCGACCGGTCCCGGCGGATCGTGCGAGGAGACGTGTGAGACGTCAACCCCGATCGGGTCGTTCCGTGTGGTGAAGTCCACGGACAGCACGGATGTGCTCCCTGGTGAGACGGTGGAGTACTCGATCACGGTGACCAACACCGGCCAGGTCGCGTACACGGCGGATGCTCCGGCATCCTTCACCGACGACCTGTCGGCGGTCCTGGACGACGCCACCTACAACGGCGACGCGACCAGCTCCAGCGGTGCGGGCGTCGACTACACGGCACCGGTGCTCAGCTGGTCGGGCGCACTCGACGTCGGAGCATCCGTCACGATCACCTACTCAGTGACCGTCAACGATCCGGCCACGGGCGACCAGCAGCTCGACAACACCGTCGTCACGCCTCCGGGCACCGGCGGCAACTGCGAGCCCGGTTCCACCGACCCCGCGTGTGTCGCGAACGTGCCCAGTGGCTCGTACACGGTCGAGAAGACCGCGGACCCCGCGTCCGCTCTTCCCGGCGACGTGGTCACCTACACGGTGACGGTCCGCAACACGGGCGAGGTCGCGTACACGGCCGAGGAGCCGGCGTCGTTCTCGGACGACCTGTCGCGGGTGCTGGATGACGCCGAGTACAACGGTGACGTCTCGCCCGGTGGTGAGATCACGGGCACGACGCTGACCTGGTCCGGCCCGCTCGCGGTCGGCGAGGTGCTGCAGGTCACGTATTCGGTGACGGTCGATGACCCGGTGATCGGTGACTTCAACCTCCGCAACGTGGTCGCACCGACCTCGCCCGGCGGCGAGTGCACCGACGGCGGCTGCATCGTCGACACACCGATCGCGGGTTACACCGTCGCGAAGGCGGCCGACGTGACGGACGTGGTGCTCGGTGGGGTCGTGACCTACACGGTCACGGTCACCAACACCGGTCAGGTCGACTACACCGACGAGACGCCGGCGACGTTCGTCGACGACCTGTCGGGAGTGCTCGACGACGCGACGTACAACGGCGACGCGTCGACCGGTGCGACGGTCACGGGGAACACCCTGGACTGGAGCGGCGCTCTCGCGATCGGTGAGTCGGTCGATGTCACGTATTCGGTGACGGTGAACCAGCCCGCCACGGGTGACGGACGGCTCCGTAACGCGGTGCTGCCCACCGGGCCCGGTGGTGGCTGCACCGCCGAGGGCGAGTGCGTGACCGAGACCCCCGTCGCGACGTACAAGGTCGCGAAGACGGTGTCGAGCGAGCGGGCCGCGATCGGCGACAAGGTCACGTTCACGATCACGGTCACCAACACCGGCCAGGTCGACTACACCGACGAGCGCCCGGCGTCGTTCACCGACGACCTGACCTCGGCGCTGAAGATCGGCACGTACAACGGCGATGCGACCGGCGGGGCGACCTATGACGCTCCGGTGCTGTCCTGGTCCGGTGCTCTCGGTGTCGGCGAGCAGGCCACGGTCACGTACTCGGTCACGCTCCGCACGGCCGGTGAGATCCACAACGTGGTGATCACCCCGGACGGCTCGGGAGCGAACTGCGCCGCAGGATCCGCCGATCCGGACTGCGACACCACCACGGTCGTCACACCTCCGCTGGCGATCACCGGCGGCCAGCTGTGGACCGCGGGCGGAGCGGCTGCGGTCGTGATGCTCCTGGCCGGAGTCTGGCTGATCGCACGGCGTCGCCGTGATGCAGAGCTCCCGGTGACGGAGGCCTGATCCTTCCGGGGCGCGGCATCCCCACGCCTGCCGTGCCCCGGAACCCGGTCCATCCCCAGGGACCGGATCGTTCGCCCGGCTCCACTCTCCCGGAGCCGGGCGAATACCCGTTTCCGGTGCCGACTCGCGGCACCGTCTTTGTCGTAAAGCAGCAGGACCATGACGAAACAGACCTCCCGAGAGCTCCAGCAATACGTCGACAAGTCCGATCACGAACTCATCGATGCCGTCCGGAGTGGCGAGCTGAACGCGTACGGGGCACTCTGGCAACGCCACTCGGGCCCCGCCTACAGCGTCGCCCGCACGTTCCCCACCCTCGACGCGGACGATCTGGTCGCCGACTCGTTCGTCAAGGTACTGGATGCCATCCGAGCCGGCGGCGGACCCACCGGAGCTTTCCGGCCCTACATCACGATGGCGGTCCGCAACCTCGGCCGCACGAAGTTCGTGCGCGACAAGACCCCGGCGGACGTGGATCTCGACTGGCTCGCGACCAGCATCCCCAACGGAGAGGCGCATGCCGTGGCCGCTTTCGAAGATTCCGTCATGGCCACGGCATTCCGCTCTCTGCCGGAGCGTTGGCAGGAGGTGCTCTGGTACCGGGAGGTCGACGAGATGAAGCCGGCCGAGATCGCCACGTATGTCGGGATCGAGCCCAACGCAGTGTCCGCGCTTCTCATCCGCGCACGCAGAGGTCTCCGCGACGCCTGGGTATCCGCTCACGTCGCTCGCGCCCACACCGAGGAATGCGCAGCCATCATCCAGGACCTCGGCGCGTACGTGCGCGGCGGGCTCTCCGCCCGCGCGACCGCTCAGGTCGACGTGCACCTCGCGACCTGCGAGTACTGCCCGGCAGCGCTCGAAGAGGCGAGGCTCGTCTCGTCGAAACTCGCGTTCGTGCTGCTCCCCGCGGTGCTGGGCGTCGCCGGAGCCGCCGGGTACGCCGCACACCTCAGTGCCCCCGCCATGCCGCAGGCCCTGTATGCGATGGGCATCGAGCCCGAGAGCGAACCCGAACCGCCGTCGCGCAAGCGCGCGGCACTCATCGCCGGAGCGGTCCTGCTGCTTCTGCTCCTCGGGGCGGCCGCAGTGATCCTCGTGCAGTCGATGCTCGGCGTGCTGACCGAGGGCGCTCGCAACGTTCCGTTCGGCACGGGTTCGCAGGTGTCGCCGACTCCTGTTCCGGACGCATCCTCGACGCCTGCTCCCGCCCCGAGTGCGAGCCCCACTCCGGATCCCACCGCGTCCTCGGACACCACTGCACCATCGGACGACACCGTGCCCTCGGATGCCGACGATGCGAGTACGGGCGATCAAGGTCCTGGAGGCTCGACCGACCCGAACACTGAGACTCCGACCGATGGCCAGCCGGTCGCCGATCCGTTGACGGCGCCCTCCGCCACGCTGACCCAGCCGGACGCCCGGATGTACCCACGGCTTGCGGGAACCGGGGCGCGCCCCGGGGCGACGATCGAAGCGCGCGATGAGGGCGGTGCGCTCATCGCGACGAGCACGGTCAAGGCCGACGGAAGCTGGCGGGCGAGCGTCACGAACGGAGCCGCGGGAACGCACACGGTGACCGTGACGCAGGCGCTCGCCGGAGAGGTGTCTCCGACGAGCCCCGCGCTGACGTTCACGACCAGCACTCCGCCGACGATCACGGCTCCGGCCGCCGGTGCGGTCGTGTCGGCCTCGAGCTTCCCCTTCTCTCTTGCCGCGCCGGCGGGCACGATCCTGGAACGGGACATCGTCGGGGTCACCCGGACGCAGACCCTTCGGCTGCCCCCCGAAGGGCAGTGGAACGAACGGCTCTCGACCCCTCAGGGCACGCAGACGATCCGAGTCCGGTACGCCAACCCCCAGACCGGAGATTTCGGCCCCTACAGCAGCGTCACCGTCATCGCGCAGTGACCCCGGAGTCGACATTTCGGTCGATTCTCGCGTCACGATCCGAACGGGTTCGCGTCTTGTAGACGACGTCGCTTTCGGGGGCTTCGTCGATATGTGACGGTTCGAGCGATTCTGGGAAAGCTCGAAGACCGGCACGGAAGGTCGGCGGGGCGATCAGGGGGAACATGATCGCCCCGCCAACGACCGATCCAGCCCGCGTGACGCGATCGTGGCCGAATGCGGCGCTACAGGGGCCTACCGACCCGGACAGAGATGGCTCCGAGCGTGACTGGAACACGAGGTCGACGACACTGTCGCCGAGGTGAGTGGGGAGGGGCGTGGGGAGCCCCTCCCCACGGCCCGCCTTCCGGGGAGGAGAGGTGTGGGCCACCGACTGGGGAGAGCCGGACAAGGGGAAGTTTCCTTGCACGGACAGGACGCGACGGAGCTCGGAAACTGACGCGAAAGGCATCCAGATCCTTCCCTTTCCGCCATGCACCAGGGCAGATCTCCCCATGGGGCCTGCGAAACCCGCCGGTTAGACTCGGGGGATGCGTCTTCCTGCCCCCGGGCAGGGGGCGACCGACCAGAGAGCCCAGGGGGAAGAGCCGGCATGAGGGTGCTGTCGTGGATGCGAGCGCGGCCGAAGATGCTGGCCTCCGCCGCGGTGCTCTCCGCCGGCGCGATCGCGATCACGACCATGGCCTTCGCCTACGAAGGCAACCCGACGACGCAGGTCGATCTGAACGACGGCGGCGTCTGGGTGACGAAGACCTCGAACCTCCTCGTCGGCCACTTCAACCACGAGTCGACGCTCATCGACGGCGGACTGCGCACGACGAGTGACGACTTCGACATCCTGCAGGACGAGAAGAACGTCCTCGTGGTCGACCGCGGGGGCGCGACGCTGACGGCGGTCGACCCGGCCCGGGTCTCGCTCGGCGACTCGACCGCGATCCCCGCCTCGGCCAAGGTCGCGCTCGGCAACCGGACCACTGCGATCCTCGACCCGTCGTCGGGCAACCTCTGGGTGGTTCCCTTCGCGAGTCTCTCCGCCTTCAAGATCGAAGGAGCCGAGCCCACTGCCGAGCTCGGCGACGACGCCGACGTCACGGTCGCCGACGACGGCACGGTCTTCGCACTGTCGTCCGCGCGCGGCGAAGTCGTGACGATCCCCGTCGACAACGAGGGCCAGCCCCTCGACCCCTCCACGGCATCCGTCGGCGAGATCGACACCGCCGAGGCCCCGAGCATCACCGCGGTCGGTCGTACCCCCATCGTGCTCGACGCGGCCGCCGGCGTCGTCACCACCCCCGGCGGCTTCCGCACGACCGTGGCGAACGCGACGGATGCCGTGCTGCAGCAGCCCTCGGCGACGAGCGCCGACGTCGCGCTCGCCACCCCTGGAGCCCTCGTCACGGTGCCGCTCGACGGCGGCGACCCGGTCTCGACCGACACCGGCGCCGAGGGTTCTCCAGCGACTCCGGTGTCGCTGCGCGGATGCTTCTACGGCACCTGGTCGGGTTCCGCGAAGTTCATCCGGGAATGCCCCGGCGACGCGAGCGACGTGAACGAGACGATCGAGGGCGCGGCTGAGGCGGACTCGCTGACGTTCCGCGTGAACCGCGACGTGATCATCCTCAACGACGTGGTCGACGGCTCTGCCTGGCTCGCGGACGAGAGCCTGCAGCAGGTCGATAACTGGAACGACCTCACCCCGCCCGAGGGCGAGACCGAGAACGAGGACGACACCACGCAGGAGACGGTCGAGACGACCCTTCCCGACCGTCAGGAGGAGAATACCCCTCCGGTGGCCGAGGACGACTCCTTCGGCGTGCGCCCGGGTGCGACCACTCTGCTGCCGGTGCTCGACAACGACAACGACGCCGACGGCGATGTGCTGGTCGCCTCGCTCGTCGACGCGCAGCCCTCGATCGGCACCGTCCAGCCCATACAGAACGGCGGGGCACTGCAGATCACGGTCGACGAGAACGCCACGGGTTCCTCGTCGTTCACCTATCAGGCCGACGACGGACGCGAGGGCACCGACACCGCGGTGGTCACACTCACCGTTCGGCCGCCCGACGTCAACGGCGCGCCGACGCCGAAGCGCAAGACGAGCCTCACCGTCGAGAGCGGCGGCACGATCTCGTACAACATCCTTCCCGACTGGATCGACCCCGACGGCGACGACATCTATCTGAAGTCGGTCATCGCCGCACCCGGTGATGAGGTCGACTTCAGCACCGACGGCCAGCTCACCTACAAGGCGACCGCGAGCCTGCAGGGCCAGAAGACCGTCGAGGTCACGGTCGCCGATGCGTTCGGCGAGATCGGCGCCTCGACGATCACGCTCGATGTGCGCCCGCAGGGCAGCACGGATCCGAAGACCAACGCCGACCACGTCGTGACGCGGGTCGGCGAGCAGGTGACCGTCGCGCCGCTCGCGAACGACACCAGCTCCGGTCGCGAGCAGCTGCGCCTGGGAAAGGTCGATGAGCAGGTCCCCGACGCCACCGTCGTCCCGGACTTCACGAACAAGACTTTCACGTTCTCGTCGCAGAAGGCCGGCACCTACTACGTGCAGTACCTGGCCACCGCGGGCCCGAAGAACGGCGAGGGGCTCGTCCGGGTCGACGTGCTCGACGCGACCGAGACCGACCTGCCGCCCGTCGCCGTCCGCGATGTCGCTCTGCTGCGCTCCGGCGGCGATGCGCTCGTCGGCGTGCTCGCCAACGACTCCGACCCGGCCGGCGGCATCCTCGTCGTGCAGTCCGTGTCGCTGGAACCCGGCGCGGGCGTCTCGGTGTCGGTGATCAACCACGAGACGCTTCGCATCACCGATCAGGGCGCGCTCACCGAACCGGTGCGGGCGACCTACACGATCTCGAACGGCTCGAAGTCCGCGCAGGGCGAGGTCGTGATCATCCCGATCCCCGCGCCCGATGAGATCCTGCAGCCGGTCGCCAACCCCGACACCGTGTACGTGCGGGCCGGCGACGTCGTGACGATCCCGGTGCTCGACAACGACACCCACCCCAACGACGACGTGCTGCATGTCGCGCCCGAACTCATCGAGCCCTTCGTCGACCCCGACGACGGCGAGGCCTTCGTCTCGCAGGACACGGTGCGCTTCAAAGCAGGGCCTGAGGCGAAGACCGTCTACTTGACCTATGAGGCCGTCGACGAGCACGAGCAGAAGGCCGCCGGCTTCGTCACGGTGCAGATCCTGCCGATCGACGAGGAGACCAACGCGGCGCCGCGCCCGCGGGACATCGTCGCCCGTGCGCTCGCCGGGACCGTCGTCAGCATCGCGGTGCCGCTCGACGGCATCGACTCCGACGGCGACTCCGTCGAGCTGCTCGACATCGCGTCGAACCCGACAAAGGGCCGCATCACCGAGACCGGTGCGAACTACTTCCGCTACGAGGCCTTCGACGGCTCCTCCGGTGTCGACACCTTCGAGTACCGGGTGCGCGACCACCTCGGCAAAGAGGGCGTCGCCACGATCCGCGTCGGCATCGCGCCTCCCGAGCAGGTGAACCAGGCGCCGTACGCGGTGAAGGATGCTGTCGTCGTGCGCCCCGGCCGCGAGATCGCGGTGCCGGTGCTCGCGAACGACTCCGACCCCGAGGGCGACGAGATCACCCTCGTGAGCGAGGAGAACGACGGCCTCCAGGTGCCCGAGATCGACGGGCTCTCGGCCAGGGTCTCCGGCGACCGTGTGCTCGTGCAGGCTCCGGACCGGGCACTGGAGACCTCGCTGCAGTACACGATCCGCGATTCCCGCGGTGCGACGGCATCCGCGGTCCTGGCGATCACCGTCGACGAGGACGTCCCCCTGCTCGCGCCCGTCGCACGCGACGACCGGGTACGCCCCGAGGATCTCACCGACGGCGAGCTCACCGCCGACATCGACATCCTCAAGAACGACGAGGACCCTGACGGCACCACCGAGTCGCTCGAGGTCGAGCTCGGAGACGGTGCAGAGGCGGTCGAGGGCGGCAAGGTGCGGGTCACCGTCACCGAGGAGCAGCAGCTCATCCGGTACACCCTCACCGATGTCGACGGTCTGCAGGCGTCGGCGTTCATCTTCGTCCCCGCGATCTCGGGCCTGCGCCCTGCTCTGAAGGACGCGACGAAGCCGGTCGAGGTCATGAGCGGCGAGACGATCTCGCTGCCACTCTCGGACTACGTCGTGGTCGCGGGTGGCGGCACCGCGCGCATCACCGAGCACGCCAAGGTGAGTGCGATCCACGCGGACGGCGCCGACCTCGTGCAGGACGAGACGACGCTCGTCTACACTTCGGCGCCCGGCTACTTCGGCCAGGACGCGCTGAGCTTCGAGGTCACCGACGGCACCGGACCCGACGACCCCGAAGGTCGCGTCGCGACGCTCACGATCCCCATCGACGTGCTGCCGCCCGACAATCAGCAGCCGACCTTCGTCACCGGCCAGGTGCAGGTCGCCCCCGGTGAGGAGGCGAGCACGCTCGACCTCGCCGCACTCACGACCGACCCCGACCCCGAAGACGAGCACACGTACTCGTTGACCGGCGGTGAGGGCAAGGGCGTCAGCGCACGGATCGACGGCAGCACGCTGTACGTCGAGGCGTCGTCGAACGCGCAGAAGGGCACCGCCCTGACGCTCGAGCTGACGATCGACGACGGGCAGACCGAGCCGGTCGAGGGCTCGGTCTCGGTGCTCGTCAGCGCGTCGACCAGGGCGATGCCGGTGGCCAACACCGACACCGTCTCCGAGGCCGATCAGGGCAAGCCGGTCACGGTGCCGGCACTCGCCAACGACTTCAACCCGTTCCCCGACACGCCCCTGAAGATCGTCTCGCAGGTCGTCGAATCCGGCGTGGGCGAAGTCTCACGCGACGGGGACCAGCTGGTCGTCACCCCTGCGGCGGAGTTCGTCGGCACTCTCGTCGTCCGCTACCGCATCCAGGACGCCACGGAGGATCCCGACCGTGAGGTCAACGGCCAGGTGGTCGTCACGGTGCAGGGAGTCCCTGCGGCGCCCGGCACGCCCACCATCACCAGCGTGCAGGACCGCACGGTCGTGATCTCCTACGGCGCCCCGTCGAACAACGGTGCCGAGATCACGAAGTACACGGTCACCTCGGTGCAGGGCAGCGCCTACCGCAAGGAGTGCCAGTCGACGACCTGCACGCTCGACGGCCTCACCAACAACGTCGAGTACACCTTCCAGGTCACGGCGACCAACCGGGTCGGCGAGGGTGAGAAGTCGGGTGCGTCACCGGTGGCGCGTCCCGACGCCCGCCCCGACACCCCCAACCCGCCGAAGCTGGCGTTCGGCGACAAATCGCTCAGCGTCTCGTGGACGACTCCGACCACGCCCGGCTCGCCGGTCGAGAGCTACACGCTCGAGATCTCTCCGGCTCCGCCATCCGGGATCACCCAGAAGCAGGTCACCGGGAACTCGATCGTGTGGGACGGCCTCGAGAACGGCTCGAACTACCAGGTGCGGGTGCAGGCCCACAACAGGGCGCCCGAGCCGTCGAGCTGGAGCAACTGGTCGGCATCCGAGATCCCGGCGGGCCCGCCGCTGGCGGCCGCAGCACCCACCACGCAGGAGCTCGCGCCCGTCGGCAACCAGGCGCAGATGCAGGTCAATTGGGCGGCACCGAACAACAACGGCGACGCGATCGACAGTTATCAGCTCGAGGTCTACGAGGGCTCCACGCTCGTACGAACGCTGACGCCCGGTGCCGGCGCGACCAGCCAGGCCGTCACCGTGCCGACCTCCGAGACCGCGTACACGTACCGCATCCGCGCCCACAACAAGGCGGGCTGGGGCGAGTACAGCGCCGCATCGGCACCGCGTCGCGGTGTCACAGCACCGGGTGCACCCACCGGGCTCACCGCGACCCCGGGAGACCGTTTCATCGACATCGCCTACACGGCGGGGTCGCGCAACGGTGCGAGGGCGAATGAGATCTCCTACCAGTACCGTCTCAACGGCGGGGGCTGGCAGGGCCTGTCGGGCACCCGCATCTCGGGTCTGTCCAACGGCACGAACTACAGCGTCGAGGTGCGGGCGGTGGCGTCGGTCGACGGCTCGACGTATTCCGGCGCCGCGTCGAACGCGGCAGCCGCGGTGCCCTACGGCGTGCCCTCGGCGCCCAGCGCCAGTGCGAAGAACCTCGGTACGCAGGTGCAACTGAACTGGGACGCCTCGCGCTCGGCCAACGGCCGTGACATCACGGTCGTGCAGATCAGCGTCGACGGCGGTGGCTGGCAAGGCGTGGGCATCAGCGGATCCCGCACGGTCGGCGACGGATACCAGCAGAACCACAGCATCAAGGTCAGGGCACAGGATGCCGCGGGCCAGTGGTCGAGCGAAGCATCGGCATCCGCCCGCACGAGCGATCCGCCCGCCGAGGTGCTGCGCACCGAGAAGGGCACACCGGGCAGCTTCGAGAACTGCGGGTCCTCGTCATGCGCGAAGGTCCGGCTCACGGTCGAGAACTTCCGCAGCCCCGGCAACTACCACCTGCAGTGTGACGACGGCAATAAGTTCGGCGGCGGCACCGCGCTGTACGTCCCAGCGAACGGCAGCGTCGATCTCACCTGCTACTACGGCTACCCGGGCAACACGATGCGCGTGTACATCGTCGAACTCAACAGATACGCCACCGCCATGACCTGGTACTGACCCGCAGCACCGCAGCGACGACCCCCTCAGCAGGAAGCACCCCGAACGCATGACTATGACCCCCGAACAGGCCTCGTGGTTCCACGGCACCTTCGCCCGTCTCGTCGACAACGTCGACCGTGCGGTGCAGGGCAAACGTGAGGTCGTCTCACTCGTGCTCAGCGCCATGCTCGCCGAAGGCCACGTGCTGCTCGAAGACGCGCCGGGAACCGGCAAGACCAGCCTCGCCAAGGCACTCGCCGCCACGGTGCAGGGCACGAGCGCGCGCATCCAGTTCACGCCCGACCTCCTGCCGTCCGACGTGACCGGCGTGACGATCTACGACCAGCAGAACCACCGGTTCGAGTTCCACCGCGGCCCGATCTTCGCCTCGATCGTGCTGGCCGACGAGATCAATCGCGCGTCGCCGAAGACCCAGTCCGCTCTGCTCGAGGTCATGGAGGAGTCGCGGGTCACGGTCGACGGCACGACGCACGAGACGGGCCGTCCGTTCCTCGTGATCGCGACGCAGAACCCGATCGAGCAGGCGGGCACGTACAAGCTCCCCGAGGCGCAGCTCGACCGCTTCCTCATCAAGACCTCGATCGGCTATCCCGACCTGGCGGTGACCGAGAGCATCCTCGCCGGCGCCGCCCAGCGCAACCCCTCGGCGTCGCTCACCCCCGTCATCACCACGGGCGCAGTCGCAGACATGGCCGATCTGGGCGCCACCGTGCACGTCGAGCCCGCCGTGCTGCGCTACATCGCCGAACTCGCCGAGGCGACGAGGACGGATGCCGCGATCCGGCTCGGCGTCTCGGTGCGCGGTGCGCTCGCCATGGTCCGCATCGCGAAGGTGTGGGCGGCGTCGCAGGGCCGCCACTACGTGCTGCCCGACGACGTCAAGGCACTCGCTCGCCCGGTGTGGCAGCACCGACTGCTGCTCGACGCCGAGGCCGAGTTCTCGGGCACGAGCAGCGAGACCGTGATCGCGCGCGTGCTCGACCGCATCCCTGCTCCGCAGGCGCGCTAGGAGCCGTTCGCATGACCTCCGAGGCACTCGATCAGGCGCCCGCCCCGGCCGCCCGCGACGCGCGCTGGCGCGACGTCGCGGCGGTGCTCGGCGTGCGCCTGCTCGGGCGCCTGCGCAGCGTCACCTCGGTGATCCGCCCCCTCGCCTGGGTGCTCATCGCGCTGGCGATCGGCTTCTGGGCGATCGGGCAGACGCTCGGCTGGGCCGAGTTCACGATCGCCGCGACGGTCATCGCGATCACCGTCGCGCTGTGCGCGCTGTTCCTCATCGGACGCACCGCCTACGACGTCTCGCTCGACCTGGCCCGCACCCGCGTCGTCGTGGGCGAGCGGGCGATCGGCGGCCTCACCCTCGCCAACCACGGCACCAAGGCGATCCTGCCGTCTCGCGTCGTGCTCCCGGTCGGGGCCGGACGCGGCGAGTTCGGCATCCAGCGCCTGGCGCCGGGGGAGGAGGCGGAGGAGCTCTTCGCGATCCCCACCCAGCGCCGCGGTGTGGTCAAGGTCGGACCGGTCAGCGTGGTGCGCGGCGATCCCCTCGGCCTGTTCGAGCGTGCACACCGCCGCGACGATCCCGTGGATCTCTTCGTGCATCCGCGGACGATCATGTTCGATGGGCAGTCGCTCGGCTACCTCCGCGACCTCGAGGGGCTTCCGGCCGCCGACCTCTCTCGCGACGACGTGTCGTTCCACGCCCTGCTGGAGTACCAGCCCGGCGACGACCTGCGTCACGTGCACTGGCGGTCGACCGCGCGCACCGGAACGCTCATGATGCGCCAGTACGAGGAGACCCGGCGCTCGCACTTCGTGATCGCGCTGTCCTGCGCGGCAGCCGACTACGCCGACGATGACGAGTTCGAGCTGGCGATCTCGGCGGCCGGGTCCATCGGGCTGCGCGCGATCCGCGACTCGCAGCGGGTCGAGGTGCGGGTGCAGGGCCGTGATCTCGCGGCGGGGTCGGGCAAGCAGCTGCTCGACTCGCTCGCCGCGATCCGGCATTCCCGCCCCCGCCACGGCGGCATCGACGCGCTCTCGGCGGTGATCGCGCGGAGCATGCCGCTCGCCAGCATCGTGGTGCTCGTGTGCGGATCGAAGGTGCGCGGCGAGGATCTGCGCTCCGCGTGCTCGCGCCTGCCGTTCGGCGCGCGCGTGCTCGCCGTCGTCACCGACGGCGCGGCGGCGTCCCCGACGCTGCGCCGCATCGGCGACGCCGACGTCGTGACGATCGGCGCTCTCGAGCAGGTGCCGCTCGCCCTGCAGCGGGTGCTCGCATGAGCGCCTCGGTCGCGCTGCCGCTGCGGCGCTGGATCCTCGACCTCGCTGCGACGGCCGTGCTCGCCGGCGTCGCGCTGGCAGGCTTCTGGCCGACCTTCGCCGGGGGCTCGTACCTCGTGGCCGCGGTCGGCGGCATCGTACTCGGCCTCGCCGTGGCCGCACTGTGCGCCTGGCGCGGGTGGGGGATGCTGGTCGTCGCGGGCATCACGATCGTCGTCTACTTCCTCTTCGGCGGTCCGCTCGCCCTGCCGCAGACCGCGCTGTTCGGCGTGATCCCCACCCTCGACACCCTCGAGCGCCTCGCCCTCGGCGTGGTGACGTCGTGGAAGCAGATGCTGACCACGGTGGCGCCGGTGGCCGCAGCCGACGGCCACCTGATCGTGCCGTTCCTGCTCGCGCTCGTCGGCACCGTGGTGGCGGCATCGCTCGCGCTGCGCGTGCGTCAGGTCGCCTGGGCGCTCGTGCCGGTCGGCCTGATGCTGGTGCTCGCGATCCTGCTCGGCACACCCGCCCCCGCGTTCCCGCTCGCGCAGGGACTCGTGTTCGCGGTGCTCGCGATCGCCTGGCTCGCCCTGCGTCAGCTGTGGGATCCGCAGAACGCGGCGGTGTCGGTCAGCGAGATCGACCCGGCTCGCGCCGCTCGGATGCGGATGCGCCGGCTGCTCGCGGGGGCGGCGGTGCTCGCGATCGCAGCCGGAAGCGGAGTCGCAGCGAGCGCGGTGGCGCAGCCGGTGCAGCCGCGGCATGTGTTCCGCGACGTCGTCATCCCACCGTTCGATGTGCGCGACTATCCGAGCCCGCTGCAGGCGTTCCGCAAGAACGTGCGCGACGAGGCATCCGAGACGCTGTTCACGGTGCAGGGGCTCACGAAGGACGCCCGCATCCGCCTCGGCGTCATGGACCAGTTCGACGGCACGGTCTACAACGTCACCGACGGCGGTCCGGACTCTTCGAGTGCGTTCACCCCGCTGAGGTCGAACATGTCGCCGGATGCCGAGGGCCTGCCGGTGACACTGAAGATCGAGATCGGGGAGTACTCGGGGGTCTGGCTGCCGGATGCCGGGGCGGTGTCGAGCATCGCCTTCACCGGTGATCGTGCCGACGAGCTGCGCCGTTCGGCCTACTACAACCCCGCCACCGGCACGGCCGTGGTGACTTCGAAGCTCACGGACGGAGACACCTACACGGTCGACACGATCATGCCGACCGGTGTCGACGACCGCCAGCTCGCCGACGTCGACTTCGGCAAGGTGGCGCTGCCCGCGCAGACCAACGTGCCAGAGGAGCTCACATCTCTCGCCGCCGAGACCGTGTCGGGAGCCGAGTCGCCCATCGAACAGGTGCGTGCGCTCGAGACGTTCCTCGCCGAAGGCGGCTTCTTCAGCCACGGCCTCCAGGGCGAGGTGCTCTCGCGCGCCGGCCACACCTCCGAGCGCATCTCGACCCTCATCGGCGGCGACCAGATGATCGGCGACGACGAGCAGTACGCGGTCGCGATGGCGCTGCTCGCCCGCGAGATCGACATCCCTGCGCGGGTCGTCATGGGCTACTACCCCGATGAGGAGCGCTCAGGCGACGCCGTGTTCGAGGCGACCGGCGACGACGTGCACGCGTGGGTCGAGGTGAACTTCGCGGGCATCGGGTGGCTGCCCTTCGACCCGACGCCGCCCGAGGACAAGGTCCCCAACGACCAGAACACCAAGCCCAAGGCCGATCCGAAGCCTCAGGTGCTGCAGCCGCCGCCCCCGCCGCAGGAACCGGTGGACCTTCCGCCCACGCTGCCCGACGACCGCAAGAGCGAGGACGAGACCTTCGACGTGCTCGGGCTGATCGGCACGATCCTCGCGATCGGAGGCGTCGTGCTCGGCATCCTGCTCTTGCTGGCCACTCCCTTCATCGTGATCGGGGCGTGGAAGGCCGCGAAGCGCCGGGTGCGGCGCAACGCCGCCAAGCCCACCGACCGCATCACCGGCGGCTGGGACGAGCTCACCGACCGCGCCGTCGACTACGGCGCCCGGCTGTCGCCCGGAGGCACCCGCATCGAGGAGGGCGCATCGTTGGCTGCGACGCTCGAGCTGCCGCGGGCGGCGCGTCTCGCCGAGCGGGCAGATGCCGAGATCTTCGGCCCCGATGAGCCCTCCCCGGAAGACGTGGACGCCTTCTGGGCGGAGGTCGACCTGATCGTCGGCGGCCTCAGCTCTGACGCCGGGTTCTTCCGGCGCCTGCGAGCGCGGCTGAGTCTGCGCTCGCTGCTCGGCGGCACGGCCGTCGGCGCGCGGATGACCGAGCTCCGGGATGCTGCGGCAGCACGCCGTCGCCGCGATCCCGGTGCCACGGCGAGTGCACGTGCATCCTCCACCTCCCCACGCGAGAGCGAGACCCCATGACCCAGCCCTCGATCGACAGCATCGCGCCGATCTCGCGGCGAGCCATCGCCTATCTGATCGACGCCCTCATCTCGGGTGCCATCGGGGCGGTGGGTTTCGTGGTGGTCGCCATCGTCGCGTTCCTTCCGCGCCCGACGGAAGAGCTGCTCGTCGTGATGCCGATCGCCTACGGGGTGCTGCTCCTGCTGCTGCTGGGCTGGTTCGTCTTCTACACGGTCATGCAGACGCGGGGCGGCTCGATCGGCATGCGCGCTCAGCGCCTGCGTCTCGCCTCGGCCGCCGACGGGGCGCCCATCGGCTTCGGCCGCGCCCTGCTGCGCAACGTCGTCTTCGGACTGTCGACGGCCATCGTGGTCGGCTACTTCACGCCGCTGTTCGACGGCTCAGGACGCTTCCAGGGCTGGCACGACAAGGTCGGGAACGCGGTCGTCGTCGATGCCAAGAAATCCCCGTCACCGATCCGTCGGACGGATGCCGGCGCAGCCGCTGCCGCGGCTCCCGGGGCGGCGGCGCCCGTGCAGACGGCACCGGTGGGCGCTCCTCCGGTGCCGCTGCTGCCCCCGGCCCCGCTCGCGGGCGGATACGGGGCCGCCCCGGTTCCCGCGCCTCCCGGGTTCCCGTCAGCTGCGGGGGCGCCGGCGGAGTACGCCCCTGGGGCGCCCGGCTTCGCCGCCGCGCAACCGGGGAGCCCCTCGTCCTTCGCCGCACCGGCCGCCGCGGCGCCGTTCGCCGCGCCGTCGGTGCCTCCTGTGCCCTCCGCCCCTCCGGTCGGGGTCGCTCCCACCGGAACGGCATCGGCGTTCTCCGTGCCGGCGGACGGCTCGTCTTTCGCGGTGCCTCCGCTTCCCCCGCACCCCGGTGCGGTCCCGCCGTATCCGCAGGGCCCTACGCAACCGGAACCTTCGGCGCAGCCGGCGCCTTTCGTGCAGCAGACGTACGGGCAGCAGCAGACGCAGGCTCCTCAGCAGCACGCGCCGGCCTTCGGAAGCCCCGCGGCCCCGGCCGCACCGGCATTCGGTGCGCCGGCTGCGCCGGCATCCGGGGCCCCGTCCGCACCCGCAGGCGCAGCGGACTCCCTGATCGCCTTCGTCCCCGGGGTCACCCCGGCATCCGCTCCCGCAGCTCCCACAGCATCCGTGCCCCCGGCATCCGCTCCGGCCGCTCCGGCCGCTCCGGGCGTCCCGGCATCCGCTCCGGTGACCCCCGGTGCGCCCCTCGCCCCCGCGGCTCCGGCCGACGAGGCATACGAGGAGGACGTGTTCGAGGAGACGATCATCCAGCCCCGGGGCACCCGCGCCCAGGAGGACGCCGAGCTCGAGTCCACGCGGATCAGCATTCCCGGGCACCGTCTGCTGTTCACGTGGGACGACGGCACCAGGGTGACGGTGTCGCGCCGCACGCTCTTCGGCCGCAACCCCGCGCACGAGGACGGCGCCGAGCGGGTGGTCGTGCGCGACGAGACGCTGTCGCTGTCGAAGACGCACTTCGAGGCGGCGGCCGAGGTCTCGGGCGGCTGGGTGCTCGACCGGCACTCGACCAACGGCATGACGATCGTGCGCGACGGCGAGCGCATCGACTGCCCGCCCGGCCAGCGCGTGCCGGTGCGTCTCGGCGATGCGATCGAGATCGGCGACCGCATCCTCACGATCGGCGGGTACGTATGAGCGCAGGACTGGTCGTCGCCTCGGGATCCGCGACGCACGTGGGACTGCGACGAGCGCTCAACGAGGACTCCTTCCTCGCCGAGGCACCCGTCTTCCTCGTCGCCGACGGCATGGGCGGGCACGAGGCCGGCGAGCACGCCAGCGCGCGTGTCGTGGAGGAGTTCTCGCCTTTCGTCGGCCGCGAGTGGCTCGGGGTGACCGAGGTCCGCGGCGCGCTCGAGCGGGCGAAGGCCGGTGTCGAGGATCTCTCGACCGCGGGCAACGGCCGGGCGGGAACGACCCTGAGTGGTGTCGTCGTCGCCTCCGTCGACGGCACCGGGTACTGGCTCGCGCTGAACATCGGCGACTCGCGCACCTATCGTCTCGCCGAGGGCGAGCTGGAGCAGATCAGCGTCGACCATTCCGTCGTGCAGGAACTTATCGAGGCGGGCGAGCTCACTCCCGCCGAGGCGGCGACCGATCGGCGGCGCAACATCATCACGCGGGCGATCGGCGCGAGCAGTTCGGGGGATGCCGACTTCTGGCTGTTCCCCGCCGAGGAGGGCGACCGCATCATGGTGTGCTCCGACGGGCTCACCTCCGAGCTCACCGATCAGCGCATCGGCGAGCTGCTCTCGCTGGTCGCCGACCCGCAGCAGGCCGCGGACGCCTTGATCGCAGAGGCGCTGCAGTCAGGCGGGCACGATAACATCACCGTCGTGATCGTCGATGCCGTACGGGTGTCGTCACGCCCGGGGTCGGGACTCGGTTCCGACGGTTCCGACATCGACGTCGACACGCTGCCACGCGCAGCAGGAGGGGCTCGCTGACATGCAGACGATCTATCGACCGGGGCAGTGGTACCTGATCGTGATTCCCGGCGCCCTCGTCGCCCTGCCGCCCGATGTGCACAGCGACCTCGTGTCGACGCTGTGGGAGCGTCTGCCCGCGCAGAAGACGCTCGCAAGCGTCGTCGACGTGCTCACCACCGCCGCGGGCGGGTCGTTCACCGCGCTGCCGCCGTTCGCGGCGGCGGTCGCCGAGGGCTCCGCGGTGCGCATCGCGCTGCGCGGCGGGGTGGTGGCCCGCGTCACCTGCGGCCCTGAGGTCGCCTACGAGCTCTCCGGAGCCGAGGTCACGACGTGGAGCGAGCACTTCGTCGCCGACGCCACGCGCATCGAGATCACGGTGGAGGAGACGGATGCCGCAGCCGCGCTCCCGGTGCAGAGCGGCATCGTCCGCGTCGCCGCCGCGAGCGCCGAGCTCGAGGACGGCGACGACACGCCGATCACGGCCGTGCTCGGATCGAGCCCCCGCATCGACGAGGTCGAGTCCGGTGCCTCCGCCGCCGCGCTGGCCGGAGGATCGGCGCCCTCGCTCGCGCTGTTCGGCGTCCCCTCGTCACCCGCTGTCGACGGCATCCCCGATGCGCCGCTCTCAGGCGTCGCTCCGGTGCCGGAGACTCCCGTCGAGCCCGAGCCCGAGCCCGAGCCCGAGCCCGAGCCCGAGCCCGAGCCCCAGCCCGAATCGGAGGCGCCCGTCGAACCGGATCCGGAGGCGCCTGTGGAGCAGGAGTCCACCCCGGAGCATGACCCGGAACCCGCCGCCGCGCCGGTGACGGCTCCGGAACCCGTGCTGCCGCCACTGCCCGTCGTGCCTCCCGCGTCCGTCATCCCGCCGACGCCCGCGCCGCCGCTGCCGACCATCGAGGAGCCCGATGACAACGGCCTCGACGAACGCACGTGGGAGCCGCCGCAGCACATCCTCGCCCCCGAGAACGCGACGGGGGTCGATGACGCCGACGCCGTCGATGAGAGCGGCATCGATGAGCTCGAGCAGCTCTTCGGAGAGACCCTGCACAGCGGATCGACCGGCCCTGTGGCGCCTGCGCAGCCTCCCGTCATCGCCCCGGCCCCCGTGATCGCCCCCGCCCCCGTCATCCCGCCGGTTCCGGGTATCGCACCGCCGCCGGAGCTCGGTGACCATGACGGCGAGACGGTGACCTCGGCCGAGCTCGGCGCGCTGCGACGTCGTCGGCCGAACACGGACGACGTCGCCACGCAGGTGCTCCCCGCCGTGCCCGCCGCGTCGGGCCGCATGCGGGTGTCGTCGGGCCAGCTCATCGAGCTCGACCGCACGGTCATCATCGGCCGCCGGCCCCGGTCGACGAGGGCGAGCGGCGCGAACCTGCCGCACCTGGTCGCGGTCGACAGTCCGCAGCAGGACATCTCGCGCAACCACCTCGAGGTGCGCCCCGAGGCGGGCACAGTCGTCGTGATCGACCTGCACACCACGAACGGCTCGACGCTGATCCGCCCCGGCGCAGAGCCGGTGCGGCTGCATCCGGGCGAGCAGACCCTCGTCCTGTCGGGCGACGTGATCGATCTGGGTGACGGGGTGACTGTCCTCTTCGAGGACATCCCGTGAGCCGCCGGCCCTCGCCGCCGCCGCAGCTTCCCGGATTCACCTATCTCGAGCCCCTCGGAACCGGCGGCTTCGCCGACGTGTTCCTGTACGAGCAGCAGATGCCGCGTCGCCGGGTCGCGGTCAAGGTGCTGCTCGCCGATCGTCTCGCGACGGGCGCCGCCCAGGAGTTCTCCGACGAGGCGAACGTCATGGCGATGCTGTCGACGCATCCCGCGATCGTCACGATCTATCAGGCCGGGGTCGCCGGTGACGGGCGACCGTACCTCGTCATGGAGTACTGCCCCCGTCCGAACCTGCAGATGCGCACGCGCCGGGAGCAGATCTCGGTCGCCGAGGCGCTGCGCGTCGGCATCCAGGTCGCGGGCGCCGTCGAGACCGCGCACCGAGCGGGTGTGCTGCACCGCGACATCAAGCCCGCCAACATCCTCGTCACCGAGTACAACAGGCCGGCGCTCACTGACTTCGGCATCGCATCGACGACGTCCGCGGCGACCGAGTCCTCGGGCATGTCGATCCCCTGGTCACCGCCGGAGTCGTTCGCCGAGCCGCCGCAGAGCGGGCCGCGCACCGACGTCTGGGCGCTCGGCGCCACGATCTACACGCTGCTCGCCGGCCGGTCACCGTTCGAGCGCCCCGGGGAGCGCAATACCGGCGCCGACCTCATCGAGCGCATCGAGCGCGCGGCAGTGCCCCAGCTCGGCCGACCCGATTCCCCCGAGAGCCTGCAGCGGGTGCTCGAACGGGCGATGGCGAAGAACCCCGACGACCGGTATCCGAGCGCCGTCGCGTTCGCCCGTGCCCTGCAGAAGGTGCAGATAGAGCTCTCGCACTCGGTGACCACGATCGACATCGTCGACGAGCATCCCCTCGACGAATCTCCCGACGACGACGGCGACGGTCTCACGAGAGTCCGTGACGTCCGCTCGATCAGCCCCGAGAGCCCCACCGCGACCCGCCCCTCGGCGACCACGCAGCGCAAGCACCCCGAGGGGCGGGTCGCGGT